>DPMO01000064.1 GCA_003541445.1 Clostridiales bacterium
TTCGAGCGGGCTCTCGCCGAGGTCGAGCCTCCTCCCGAAGTCGTGCGCAACGAGAGAGGCATGTTCCTCAAGCTCACTGAGGCGCACGTTGACCGCGAGGGAGGCGCGACTGTAAGTCTATATCTCGTGGTTCAACTGGACCGGTCCGGCCGCCAGAAGGAATTCCTCCGACGCGAGTTCGACCTCGAGTCGGCGGCGGAGGACCGACCGGGCTACTGGGTCTTCGTCGATACCGGTGACTCGGTCCGTTACCTGCTACTGAGAATCTGGGTCAAGGCGGCCGACGGGGCCTGGATAAGGGGCATGAGGTTCCATCTCAGTAAGCCGTCAGACGGCTGGCATCTCATCCAGGGAGAGAGTTCGCCATGATGAGGTGGAGGAGGGATGGACAACGCGCCCGCCGCTCCGTGCGTGCACGTGGGGGATGCGGCCCGTTTACCGGCCGCCTCGAACCGTGCTATACTGGCACAAAAAACGATGAGCAGACCGCAAAGGCGATGACGGAGACGAGTAGGCCGACCCCCCCGGCCCCAGGGAGGGGCCTCGCCGCGACTGGAAGCGGCCCCGGCCGGGCCCGGCCGAAGTTCACTCCCGAGCCGCAGGCTGAAAGCCCGAAGGGCCCGCCGCCGGCGTCGGCGGCCCGGAGGCGCCCGCTGCCGGGCGAGTAGGCCGGGCCGGCTCTCCACCGTTGGCGGGAGACGGACATCGTCTTGCGGTGTCCGGTCCAGAGTGAGGCTCCGGCACGAGGCCGGGCCTAACCAGGGTGGTACCGCGGAAGTGACCGGGCTTCCGTCCCTAGGGGCGGAAGCCTTCGCGTTTACAGGGGTCGAACGCGTTCAGAAGACCGTTCAGGGGGCCGCCGCCGAAGGCCCGCCGCCGGAGGCGGGCGGTCCTCGATGTTCGAAGGTTCGGGGGAGGGAAAGAGAGTATGGCCGAATTGAGCTACGAAGGACTCCTGAGGCGGCTCGAGGAGGCCGACGCCCGCGCCCGTGAGGCGGTGGCCCGGGCCCGGAGCAGGCCCGAACTGGAGGAGGTGCGCGTCCGCTTCCTCGGCCGCGGCGGGGAGATCACGCAGGTCCTGCGCAGCCTGGGGCGGGTGGAGCCCCAGCGGCGGCCGGAGCTCGGGAGGCGGGCGAACGAGGTCCGGGAGGCGGTCGAGGCCCTCATCCGAGAGCGGGCCGAGGCGTTCGAGGAGGCCGAGACCGAGCGGCGCCTCCAGGCCGAACGGGTGGACATAACCCTGCCGGGGACCGTCCCCCTTCCGGGGACCTACCATCCTCTGACCCTGGTGCAGGCGGAGATGGAGCGCATCTTCACCGCGATGGGCTTCGAGGTCGCCGAGGGGCCGGAGGTCGAGACCGACTGGTACAACTTCCAGGCCCTCAACATCCCGCGCGACCATCCCGCCCGCGACATGCAGGCCTCCTTCTACTTCACCGAGGACCTCCTTCTCCGCACCCAGACCTCGCCGGTGCAGATCCGCTACATGAGGGCCCACACACCGGCCCTCCCGGTGAAGATCGTCGCTCCCGGCCGGGTTTACCGCCGTGACGACGACGCCACGCACTCGCCCGTCTTCCACCAGCTAGAGGGCCTCCTCGTGGACGAGGGGGTCACCCTGGGCGACCTCAAGGGGGTCCTCGACGTCTTCGCCCGGGAGATGTTCGGGCCGTCGACGCGCACGCGCTTCCGGCCGAGCTATTTCCCCTTCACCGAGCCGAGCGCCGAGGTCGACGTGACGTGCAGTGTCTGCGGCGGAGGCGGCTGCCGGACCTGCGGCGGCACCGGCTGGGTGGAAATCCTCGGGGCCGGTATGGTCCACCCGCAGGTCCTCGAGAACGGCGGCTACGACCCCGAGGTCGTCTCAGGCTTCGCCTTCGGCGTGGGTATCGAGCGGGTGGCGATGATAAGGTACGGCGTCGACGACATCCGCCTGTTCTACAGTGGCGACATCCGCTTCCTCCGTCAGTTCAGGCCGGAGGGGGAGAGGAGGGTTCTGTCGTGAGGGTCCCTCTTTCGTGGCTTCGGGACTATGTCGACTGGCCGTGGGAGCCCGGGGAACTCGCCGAGCGGCTGACCATGGCCGGGGTGAACGTCGAGGCCGTCGAGGAGCTCGGGGCCGGGGTCCGCGGGATCGTGGTCGCCCGGGTCGAGAAGGTCGAGCCCCACCCGCGGGGCGGGGGCCTGTGGGTGGTCGAGGTCGACGCCGGCAGCGGCCGCACGCGACGGGTCGTGGCGGGCGTGGCCAACATGCGGCCCGGTGACACCGTCCCCTACGCGCCGCCGGGGAGCACCCTCCCCGGCGGATGGGAGATCGGCGTCCGGCGGGTACGCGGGGTGGAGTCGGAGGGGATGCTCCTCGCCCTCTCCGAGCTCGTCCTCGGCGAGAAGCCGCGGGAGGGTGAGGGAATCCTGGTCCTCGGCCGCGAGGCCGTGCCGGGGTCGGACGCGGCGGAGCTCCTGGGGCTCCCGGAGAGGGTCCTGGAGCTCGACCTCACCCCGAACTACGCGACCTTCTGCCAGAGCCTCATCGGCGTGGCCCGGGAGGTGGCCGCCCTGACCAGAGCCGGACCGGCCGGCGTGAAGCGGCCCGACCCCTACGGGGCCCTGAGCCCGTCAGGGCCGGAGGCGGCTGAGCTGGCCCGGGTCACCATCCGGGACCCCGACCTCTGCCGGCGCTACGTGGCCAGGGTCATATCAGGGGTGAGGCTGGGCCCCTCCCCGTGGTGGCTCCAGCTCAGGGTCCTGGCCGCGGGGATGCGTCCCATCAACAACATCGTGGACGCCACCAACTACGTCATGCTCGAGTACGGCCAGCCGCTCCACGCCTTCGACATGGCCCGGCTGAGGGGCCGGCACGTCGTCGTCCGGCGGGCCTCTGAAGGCGAGGTCATCGTCACCCTCGACGGGGTCAGGCGGACCCTCGAGGCCGACATGCTCGTCATCGCCGACGAGGAGCGGCCTGTGGCCGTGGCCGGGGTGATGGGAGGGGAGGACAGCGAGGTCGGACCGGGCACGAC
This sequence comes from Clostridiales bacterium, assembly GCA_003541445.1. GTDB lineage: Bacteria > Bacillota > Sulfobacillia > UBA995 > UBA9673 > UBA9673. The sequence goes on from DPMO01000064.1 coordinate 3,021, forward strand.
GGACATCCTCCTCGAGTCGGCCCACTTCGACCCGAAGTCGGTCAGGCGGACCTCGACGAGGCTCGGCCTCACCTCCGAGGCGTCGAGCCGCTTCGAGAAGGGGGCCGACCCCGAGGCGGTCGACCCGGCCTCGGCGAGGGCGGCGGCCCTCATCGCCGAGCTGGCCGGGGGGACGGTCGCCCCGGGCTCGGTCGACGTCTACCCGCGGCCGCTGGAGCCGGTGGAGGTCGAACTCAGGCCTCACCGGGTGTCGGCCCTCCTCGGGGTCGACATCACCCCGGACGAGACCGCGTCACTCCTTCACCTCCTCGGCTTCAGGTGCCGGCCCCTCCCCGCGAGGGGGAAGGACGTCCTCTCGGTCACGGTCCCGTCCTGGCGCGCCGACGTCTCCGCGGAGGCCGACCTCATCGAGGAGGTGGCCAGGCTCTACGGCTACGGCCGTATCCCGCCGACCCTGCCCCGCGGGGTGACGACGGTCGGCCGGCGGTCCCCCACGAGGCGGCTGGCCGACCGGGCCAAGGCGGCCATGGTCCACCTCGGCTTCACGGAGACGGTGTCCTTCTCCCTCGTCGACCCGGAGACGGTCGGCCTTTTGAGCCCGGTCGACGTCAAGCCCCTGACACTGGCCAACCCCCTCTCGGCCAACCAGTCGGTCATGCGTACGGGCCTGCTCGGCGGCCTCGTGGAGGCGGTCGAGAGGAACCTGAGCCGGGCCGAGCGGGTCCTGAGGCTCTTCGAGCTGGGCGCCGTCTACTGGCCCCGCGGCGGGCCGGACGGGGGCGAAGAGGACCTCCCTGAGGAGAGGCCCTTCCTGGCCGCCGTGGCCGTCGGCCGGACCCCGGAGGGGGTCGGTCCGCTGGCAGGCTGGGAGCCGGACTTCTTCTACATGAAGGGCGTCCTCTCGGCCGTCCTCTGGGAGCTCGGCGTCGCCGGCTGGGACCTTGAGCGGACGGAGGACCGGAGGCTCCATCCCGGCCGGAGCGCGGCCGTCGTCGTGGAAGGTCAGGACGGCGAGGCCGTCGAACTGGGAGTGATTGGTGAGCTCGACCCGCGCGTCCTGAAGGCCTACGACGTCGAGGAGCGTGTGACAGCCCTCGAGCTCGACGTCGTCAGACTCCTCGAGGCTTCGCGGGCCGCCGTCAGGTTCCGGAGTCTTCCGAGGCACCCCGCCGTCTCCCGGGACGTGGCGGTGGTCCTGCCGGAGGAGGTCGAGGCCGGGCGTATCGAGGAGGTCATCCGCCGGTCGGCAGGGGCCCTCTGCGCCGGGGTCAGGCTCTTCGACGTCTACCGCGGCGACCCGGTGCCCCCCGGGCACCGCTCCACGGCCTGGCGGGTGGTCTACCGGGCTCCCGACCGGAGTCTCACCGACGCCGAGGTGGACGAGGTCCACGGCCGGGTGAGGGAGGCTCTCCGCGAGGAGCTGGGGGCCTCGCTCCGTTAGGCCGCCGGCCGGCACGTCCGTCCGGTGGCAGGGACGGCCGGTGGTCGGTAGGGCCGGTGGCTGACACGCCCCGCCGGCCGGGACGGCTGGCCCGGCGCCCGGGGCCCGGACATGGAGGGGTTTCCGTGGAGGAGAAGACGGTGAGGGTCACCGCCCGGATCATGGGTGAGGAGTACACCATCCGCGGGCGCGCCCCCCGGGAGCACATCGAACGGGTGGCCAAGTACGTGGACGAGCGGATGCTGGAGATAGCCGAGGCCTACCCCAAGCTGGGGACCTCGCGCGTGGCCGTCCTGGCCGCCATCAACATGGCCGACGAGCTCTTCAAGCTCAGGGAGCAGTACGAGCAGCTCACCCAGCTCCTGGAGGAGGAGTGGAGCCAGCGGCACGGGGCGGGGGCGGCCCGGGAGACGGCCGCGGCCGGTGACCGGCGGGACGAAGGCGAGGTCCCGGGCGGTGAGGGAGTCGGTGTCTCCTCGGGGCGACTCTTCACCGGCGACGCCCTGACCCGGCCCCCGGCCGGCTCCGGCGCCGCCTCCGGTACGGCCGGAGAGCCACCCGAAGATGAGGACCGGTAACGAGGAGGTCTGCCGGGTCCTCGAGACCATCGCCGACCTCCTCGAGGTCCTGGGCGGCGACGACGCGCGCAAGGCCGCGGCCTACCGGCGGGCGGCCCGCTCGGTGCGGGCCCTGGACGAGGATGTGGCCGACCTCCACGAGGCCGGGCGGCTGACGGAGATCCCCGGCGTCGGCGGAGCTCTGGCCCGGAAGATCGGCGAGCTCGTCGAGACCGGGCGGCTGGCCTACCACGAACGGCTGGCGGCCGAGGTCCCCCCGGGGGTCCTGGACCTCCTCCGCCTGCCCGGAGTCGGCCCCCGGACGGCCGGCCTCCTCTGGAGACGGCTCGGGGTGGAGGACCTGGAGGCCTTGGAGGAGGCCGCCCGCTCCGGCTCCCTCAAGAAGCTCCCCGGGTTCGGCCCCAAGAAAGAGGCCGCCGTCCTCGAAGGGCTGGCCGCTCTCAGGCGGCGGTCCGGACGCATCCTCCTCGGCGAGGCGCGGCCGGTGGCGCTGGCTTTGGCCGACCTCGTGTCGGCGGTGCCCGGGGTGACGGCCGTCTCGCCTGCCGGCGGGGTCCGGCGCTGGTGCGAGACGGTGGAGAGCATCGAAATCGTGGCCGGAGTCGAGGAGCCGGAGGGCCCGCGGGGGCCGGCGGCCGGGAGCGGGCCGGGGGACGCACGGGGCCCGGACGCAGCGGGACGCGCGGGCGGCCCGGACCGGTTTGTGGCGGCGCATGTGGCCGGGGCCCTGCGGGACCTCCCCGACGTGGCCGAGGTCCTGGAGGTGGCCCGCGACCGCGTCCGGGCGAACCTGCGCTCCGGGGCCGGGGTCGACGTCAGGCTCGTCCCCGCCCGCCTGTACGCCGGCGCCCTCCGCCACTTCACCGGCTCGCGCGAGCACAACGAGAGCCTGCAGAAGAGGGCCGCCTCGATGGGGCTCGAGCTCGGCCCGGAGGGCGTCCTCGAGAAGGGCGGGCGGAGCCGTCCGGCCCGGAGCGAGGAGGAGTTCTACTCCGAGCTCGGCCTGGCCTACATCCCCCCCGAGCTCCGCGAGGGGCGCGGCGAGGTGGAGGCGGCGGCCGAGGGGCGCCTGCCGCGCCTTGTCGAGCTCTCGGACATCCGCGGTGACCTCCACGTCCACACGGACTGGTCCGACGGACACCTCTCCCTGGAGGGCCTCGTCGAGGCCGCGCGGGCCCGCGGCTACGAGTACGTCGTCGTTTCGGACCACTCCCGGTCGCTGGCCGTGACCGGCGGACTCGACGAGGAGCGGCTCCTCGCCCAGAAGGACGCGATAGAGGAGGTCAACCGGCGCCTGGCGGAAGAGGGTAGGCGGAGAAGGACGGGGCGGGGCCCTTCCGTCTCCTCGCCGGGGTGGAGGTCGACATCCTCCCCGACGGGAGGCTCGACCTCCCCGACGGGGTCCTGGCGGAGATGGACGTCGTGACCGCCTCCGTCCACACGGCCCTGCGCCAGCCCGGTGAGAGGATGACCGAGCGGCTCGTCGGGGCGGCCGAGAACGAGCACGTGGACGTCATCGGGCACCCGACCGGCCGTCTCATAGGCCGGCGCGAGCCCTCCGCCCTCGACCTCGAAGGCCTCTTCGAGGTGTGCGCCCGCACGGGGACCCTGCTCGAGATAAACGCCTCACCTGAGCGCCTCGACCTGAAGGACACCGACGCGCGGCTGGCCAAAGAGATGGGGTGCCGGTTCACGGTGAGCACCGACGCCCACCACGCCCGGGCCCTCGGGGACATGGTCTACGGGGTGGCCACCGCGCGCCGCGCCTGGCTGGAGCCGGGCGACATCGCCAACACCCGGTCCCTCGCCGACCTCCGCCG
>DPMO01000105.1 GCA_003541445.1 Clostridiales bacterium
CCGCCGGTTCGTCGAGGCCCATCTGGACGCCCTCAGGGACGCGGACGTCCTCGTGCTCGACAACATCGGGGCCGGCGACCTGCGGCATCTCACGGCGGAGGGCATCATCCTGCCCCTCCGGATGGACCCGGGTCTCCTGGGACTCGCCCGGCGGATCGGCCGGCGGCACCCGGACTGGAACGTCCGGGATTCGGTCTGCAATCTCGGTTACACCGACGCGACCCCGGCCATCCTGGCCGGCTGCCGCACCCTCGCCCTCTGGGCCGAGGGCCCTGACGGCTTCCTGGTGAACTACCACTGGCCGACGGACACCTTCGAGAACATCGACCCGGAGACCCTCCGCCGGGCCGCGGTGTTCGTCCTCGAGATGCTCCAGGCCATAGACCGGGGGGAGGACCGCACCTGACCTCCCTCTCCTTCTCTCAGGGGTCTGCGCGGACTGTACACAATCCGGCCGAGAACGAATAGGATTGTGCCGCAGGTCGGCTACCCCAACGGAGAGGAGGAGCATAGCCTTGGGGAACGTGCGCGAACTGGCCCGGGAGCTGAGGGCCCGCGAAGAGCCGCTGGTCAAGGAGTACGAGCGCCTGGCCTCCGCCGCGACCACGGCCACCGAGAAGAAGCTTGCCTCCCTGGTGCTCGGCTACCAGAACTTCCAGCTCAAGAGTCTCGACCTCTTCCAGACAGAGGTCCCCGACAGGTTCCACGCCTTCGGCAGCATCTCGAGCGACAGGGTCAACGTCAGGAGGGGCCCGACGGCGAAGGAGGTCTCCCTCTTCCTGGTCGACCGGGACACGCCGGTCATCGTGAAGGAGGTCAAGGGCCTGTGGGTGGAGGTGAGGTTCGCCGACGGGCGTGAGGGCTACGTCTTCAAGGACTACGTTGAGATAGAGAAGGCCGGCGGCTAGGCCCGCCCTTTACATGCTCCGAGGCGAGCGGTATCCTGTCTTTGCCGTGCGAGTGGAGTGCGGCGGGAGGAGCGGGCGGCGACATGACCGTGACCGGACTCGTGCGCTTCAGCGTCTCGATGGACGCGAGGCTCCTCGAACGGTTCGACCGGTTCATCGCGGAGAAGGGCTACACCAGCCGGTCCGAGGCCCTGCGCGACCTCATCCGGGACAGCCTCGTCGAGAGCGAGTGGGCCGCGGGCGACAGCGAGGTCGTGGGGGTCGTCAGTCTTCTCTACGACCACCACACGAGGGGTCTCAGCGAGGCCCTCACCGCCGTCCAGCACGACTACGAGACGGTGGTGACCACCGTCCACGTCCACCTCGACCACCACCACTGCTTCGAGGCGCTCGTCGTGAAGGGGAAGGCGGCGGTCATCAAGGAGATGGCCGACAGGCTCGGCAGTCTCAAGGGCGTCAAGCACGCCCGGGTCACCCTCGGCTCGAGCGGCAAGGACCTGCCGTAGGGGCCGGGTGCGGCAAGAGGTTCCGGACTTCGCCTGCGGTCGAGCAGGACAGGGCCCGTCGGGCGAGCCGCCTGCATTCATCGAAGCACAGTGCCCTCAACACGGCCTTCACCTCGGGGATCAGTCGGGGGGCCATGCTCAACTCGCTCACCCCCAGACCGACGAGAAGCGGAGCCGCCCGTGGGTCTCCGGCCAGGTCTCCACATACCCCCACCCATTTCCGGAGTCTGTGGCCTGCATCGGCGACGAGCTTGATGAGGCGGAGGACCGCCGGGTGGAGGGCGTCGGCCAGAGACTGGACCTTCTCGTTGGTGCGGTCCGTCGCGAGGACGTACTGGGTGAGGTCGTTGGTGCCGACGCTGGCGAAATCCACTTCCCGGAGGAACTCGTCCGCGAGGAGCGCCGCCGAGGGCACTTCGACCATGATGCCGACCTGGACTTCGTCCGGCGGCCGCCCGCGCCCCTTGAGCTCCTCGCCGGCCGCCCTGAGCACCCGGCGCACGCGGCGGACCTCGGTGAGGTCGGTGACCATCGGGATCATTATCCTCACGTCACCGAATTCCGCCGCGCGCAGGATCGCCTTGAGCTGTGTCAGCAGCAGGTCCTCTCTCTCGAGGGTCAGCCGCACCCCCCTGAGTCCGAGGAAGGGATTGGCTTCCGACAGCTCGCCCAGCCAAGGTATCTTCTTGTCGCCACCTATGTCCAGGGTCCGCACGATGACCGGACGACCCTCCATGGCCGCAACCACTGCCCGGTAGGCCTCGAACTGCTCGTCCTCATCAGGCGGCGAACTCCGGTCCATGAAGAGGAACTCCGTTCTGAAGAGCCCGATTCCTTCGGCACCGTTCTCCAGGCTCTCCCGGACATGGTCGGGAGAGCCGATGTTGGTCGCGACCTCCACCCGGTGCCCGTCCGAGGTCTGACCGGGAAGCCTGCACGAAGCGAGCAGGGCCTCACGCTGCTCCTTGCACGCCCGCTGCTTCTCGCGCCAGGCCCTCAGCTCGTCTTCGGTCGGGTTCACTATGACCACGCCCGTCTCGCCGTCGGCGACGACCAGGGCCCCGTCCTCGACGGCCTGGGTCAGGCCGTGGGCTCCGACCACCGCGGGTATTCCCAGAGTCCGCGCCAGGATGGCGGCGTGAGACGTGGGGCTCCCCCGTACGGTCAGGAAGGCCAGCACCTTGCTCACATCGACCTGCAGGGTGTCCGACGGCATGAGTTCCTCCGCCACCACGACCACGGGCTCCTTCAGGGCACCCAGGCAGCCGGCCGGCTCGCCGCGGAGGATGCGCACCAGGCGGTCGCCGACATCCCGGACGTCGTCGGCTCGCGCCCGGAGGTACTCGTCGTCGACCGCGGTCAGGCGGGAGCAGACCTCACGTGTCGCGGCCTCGACCGCGCTTTCGGCCATGAGATTCTCCTCTTGGATCAGCCTCTCGGCCCGGCCTGTGAGTTCAGGGTCGTCCAGCATGAGCAGGTGGGCCTCGAACAGGGCTTCCCCCTCCGGGCCCACCTTCCCCCGGGCCTTTTGGGCCAGCTCCGAGAGCTCCGCCCGGGCCTTGTCCACGGCGGCCCGCAGACGCTGGACCTCACCGGCCACGCCCTCCGCATCCGCCGACCCGGGCCCCGACGAAGCCGGCTCCTTGACCGGCTCCCCGCGTCTGGACAGCAGACGGGCCGGGCCTATGGCGATGCCGCGGGAGGCCCCGGTCCCTTTCAGTTCCCGTCTGTTCAAGCCGGTGGCCCCTTCCGGTCAGGCGCTTTCGAACCCGCTGGACAGCAGCCTCTCGATCGAAGCGACGGCGCTTTCGTCCCCCTCGCCCTCCGTCCTGACGGTCACCTCCGCGCCGTCCTTGACTCCGAGGGCGAGGACCTGGAGGATGCTCTTGGCGTCCGCCGTGCGCCCTTGGTATTCCAGTGTCACTGAGCACGCGTGCTTCTTCGCCTCACGGACGAGCTCGGCGGCAGGGCGGGCATGAAGCCCGACCCCCGTACGGATCACGATTCTGGTCGAGGGCATGAGCTTCATCCTCTTCTGATGAGTGTACAGGATTTCTGCAGTCTCCGTCTTCGGCTGTTTCGGCCGTTCGGCGCCGACGACCACGCGGCACGACATCGACCTCTCCTTGCAGGAGGATTTTCCTCCTCGCGAGAGAACTACTTGTACGAACATGTGCATAAGTCCTTCCGAGCTCAAGAACTTGGTCCGACTCGATGTGGCCGCCGCCGACTGGAGGCAGGCGCTGCAGGCTGCCGCACGGCCTTTGCTGCAAGAAGGATACATCAAGGAATCGTACGTGGCAGCCATGGAGCAGGTCGTCGATGAGCTGGGCCCCTATTTCGTCATCGTCCCCGGGGTGGCCTTGGCTCACGCCAGGCCCGAAGGACGTGTGAACCGGTCGGGTCTCAGCCTGTGCCGTCTGGAGCGCCCGGTGCCGTTCGGCCACGAGGAGAACGACCCCGTGTGGTTGGTCATCGTGCTGGCAGGCTCGACCGATGACAGCCACCTGGGGCTGCTGGCAAGCCTGGCCCGGTTCCTGGGTGACGAAGACTCGCTCGGCAAGGTGCGACAGGCGGGCTCTGCTCAGGTGGTCGCCGACGTCCTGGCGCCGTTCCTATCGACCGACGAGACCGTAGCACAGCACCGAGGAGGGAGGTGAGGCCGTGAGCAAACGCTTCCGAATCCTGACCGTCTGCGGCGTCGGACAAGGCTCCAGCCTGATCCTCCGCATGTACGTCGAAGACGTCCTCAAGGAGATGGGGGCGGAGGCGGAGGTACAGGTGGCGGACGTGGCCACGGCAAAGAGCACCCCGTGTGACCTCGTCCTGGCCTCGTCCCATCTCATGCCCAACCTGTCGTCCATCGCGGTACCGGTAAGACCGGTCAAGAACTTCACGGACAAGGCGGAGTTGCGCGAAATCCTGGAGGAATTCCTCAAGGGAGATGGGTAGTTAGATGTCTGTGCTCGTAGGCATCGCCAGTTTCCTCAAGGACTACATCTTCAACCAGCCGGCCTTCTTCATCGGCCTCGTGGCTCTGCTGGGCCTTCTCCTGCAGAAGAAGAGCTTCAGCGAGGTCGTCACGGGGACGTTCAAGACGGTCGTCGGCGTTCTCATCATCACCACCGCCGCCGGTCAGATCGCCGGCCAGCTCCTCAACCTGGCCCCCGTGATCCAGAACGCCTTCGGGCTGCCGTCGTTCACCTTCGGAGAGGTCATCGGCACCGACAACTTCATCCAGGAGTACGGCAGTCTCATCACTCTGGTCATGGCCTTCGGGTTCCTGGTGAACCTGCTTCTGGCCCGCTTCACCCGTTTCAAGTACATATACCTGACCGGCCATCTGATGTTCTGGATGGCTCTGGTCTGGGTGGCCGTCCTGGTCGAGACGTTCGGCACCGACATCTCCGCGACGGCCATCGTGGTGAGCGGGGCCGTCGTCATGGGCCTTTACTGGACTCTGCAGCCTGCCCTGACCCAAAGGTACATGCGGCGGGTCACGGGGTCGGACGACCTGGCTCTCGGGCATACCACCGGCGTGGCCGCTTTTCTGGCCGGCTGGGTGGGTGAACGGGTCGGCAGGCCCGAGGACAGCACGGAGAACATGCGGGTCTCCGAGAACCTGCGGTTCTTCCAGGACATCACGGTGACGACGTCGCTGGTCATGGCCTTGGTCTACGTGGCGGCCAGCCTCTTCGCCGGGAGTGAAGTGGTCAGCCAGTACAGCGGCAGTCAGAACTACATCTACTGGGGCGTCCTGGAGGGCATCAAGTTCGGCGCCTTCGTGACCGTCCTCTTGCTCGGGGTCCGCATGATGATCGCCGAGATCGTGCCGGCCTTCCGCGGCATCGCCCAGAAGGTGGTCCCCAACGCCAAGCCGGCCCTCGACTGCCCCATCGTCTTCACCTATGCGCCGACCGCGGTCATCGTGGGCTTCCTCAGCACCTTCATCACGGTGATCGTCCTGACCATCTTCTTCGGTCTCTCGGGCATCGGGGTCCTGATCCCGCCGATGATTCCCATCTTCTTCCCGGGAGCCACGGCGGGTGTCTTCGGCAACGCCACCGGCGGTCGCCGCGGGGCCATCGCCGCGGGTATCGTGACGGGCCTGATCATCGGCATCGGAGAGGTCGCCATGATAAAGGTCATGAACACCACCGTGCCCGACCTCTTCGCTTGGGCCACCGACCCGGACTGGGCGATCTTCGGCGGGCTGTGGCGGCTGATCCTGTCGCTCTTCTCGTAGGGACATCGCCGGGGAAGGGGTGGCCGCCGGCCGCCCCTTCCCCTGCAGGACGCGCTCATACCGCTCGGTGAGGAGCATCTCATGCGGAGAACCTCTATCCCTCTCTACGCCCAGGTCATGGAAGAGATCCGCGCCTGGATCCGCACGTCGCTGTCGCCGGGAGAGAAGCTTCCCAGTGAGACGGAGCTCTGCGACCGGTTCAGGGTCAGCCGCGCCACGGTGCGGCGGGCCCTGACCGAGCTGAGGTACGAGGGGTACCTCACCAGTCACCAGGGTAAGGGCACCTTCGTGGCGCGCACGAAGATCCGGCTGCCCCTCGCCCGCCTGCGGAGCTTCACCGAGGACATGACCAGACGGGGTCTGGTTCCGGGCTCGCGGACCTTGAGACAGGTGGTGCGCCCGGCCCCCCCGGACTCGGCCGCACACCTCGGCCTGGCGGAAGGGGACCCTGTGGTCCTCATCGAGAGGCTTCGCCTGGCCGACGGTGAGCCCATGGCCCTGGAGGAGGTCGCCATCCCCCAGGAGCTGGCTCCGGGATTGGAGCGGGTGCCGCTCGAGGGGCGGTCCCTTTACGCCGTTCTGGAGCAGCGGTACGGTCTCATCCTGGGGCGGGCGGAGCAGTCCATCGAGGCGGGCCGCCCCACGGCCGAGGAACGGCGGCTGCTTGAGTTGCCGCCGGCCGTGCCGGTTCTCCGCTTGGAACGGCTCACCTTCCTCAACGACGGGCGGCCGGTCGAGTTCGTCCGCTCGGCCTACCGAGGCGACCGGTACCGCTTCAGCGTGGAACTGGAAAGATAGGCGAGCCACCGGAGGGGGAAAGCCGTGGAGCATCTGAGGCAGTACTTCGCCGTCCTCGAGCAGCACATGGAGAAGATTCTGACCAGCCAGACGGAGGCCATGGAGCAGGCCGTGAAGGCCATGGTGGAATGCGTGCGTCGGGGCGGGGTCATTCACGTCTTCGGAGCGGGACATTCCCAACTGGTGGTGGAGGAGGTCTGGTACCGGGCCGGCCAACTGGCCTGCGTGAACCCTCTCTTCGACCAGAACCTCTGGCCCCACAACGGACCCCGGAAGGGAAGCCGTCTGGAGCGTCTGGAAGGCTACGGGCGGTCCATCCTGGCGGACCAGGACCTCCGCCCAGGAGAAGTGCTGGTGGTCGTCTCCAACTCCGGCCGCAACGCCGTGGCGGTCGAGGCGGCTCTGGCGGCGAAGGAGAGGGGTGTCACCGTTGTGGCCCTCACCTCCCTTGAGTACTCGAAGAGCGTGCAAAGCCGCCACTCGAGCGGGAGGCGTCTCTTCGAGGTGGCGGACATCGTCATCGACAACCAGGGAGTCCCCGGGGAGGCGGCCGTGAGACTGCCGAGCGGCACCCGTGCCGGAGCCACCACCACGGTCACGAATGTGGCCATCCTGAACGCGATCCTGGTGCAGGTGGCAGGGGAACTTGCACGACAGGGCATAGAGCCTCCGGTCTTCCAGAGCGCGAACCTCGATACCTCGTCAGAACACAACCTGCGCCTTCTGGACCGGTACTCCGACCGCATTCCGCTGTACAGACACTAGTCCCTTGAACCCGGCCCAGGTCGGCGACCAGACGACCCTGGGGCCGAAGGACCGGGCGTAGGAAGGGATATTCCGCCGTGGAGATCGTCATCGCCGCCAGCTACAGCGAGATGAGCCGAAGGGCCGCGGCCTTGGTGGCCGACAGGATTCGGACTGACCCGGCCCTCGTCCTGGGGCTGGCCACCGGGCGCACTCCTGTCGGCCTCTACGCGGAACTCGTGAGGCTCTACCGGCGGGGAAGGTTGGACTTCTCCAGAGTGGTGACCTTCAACCTGGACGAGTACCTGGGTCTGCCGCCGGACCATCCGTGGGCCTTCCGGCGCTACATGGACCGTCACCTCTTCGAACACGTCAACCTGGACCCGTCGAACATCCACTTTCTCAGGGGGGTGACACCTGACCCCGAGGAGGAGTGCCGGCGCTACGAGGAGGCCCTCCGCGCGGCCGGCGGTGTCGACCTCCAGGTGCTGGGCATCGGGAGGAACGGCCATATAGGCTTCAACGAGCCGGGCACGCCCTTTGAGTGCGGCACACATTTGGTCACCCTCAAGAAGAGCACTCTCATCGCCAATTTCGGCCGTCTTGACGATGTACCGGAACAGGCCCTGACCATGGGCATCTTGACCATCATGCGCTCCCGGGAAATCTTGCTTCTGGCGAGCGGCTCCGACAAGGCCGAGGCGGTGGCCCGTACCGTCGGCGGTCCGGTGACGACAGAGGTGCCCGCGTCCGTGCTTCAACTCCATCCCCGGGTCACCGTGATCCTGGACGAGGCCGCGGCCGGCCGGCTCGGGCGGCGTGCGGTCAGGGGTGCGTCCTGACCGAGAGGGACCATGGATACTCCGGAAACCCTTCTCATCGAGAACGTGTACGCGCCGACGCGGTGGGGGCTCGAGGAAGTGGCCCTCCTCGTGGCTGGAGGGCGGGTCGCGCGCATCGTGCCCGCCCGCGAGTCCCGGGTGACGAGGTCACTTCTCAAGGGTTCGGGCCCCGGGAGCCGGCGTCTGGACGGTGAGGGTCGGTTCGCCGTGCCCGGCTTCGTTGACCTTCACGT
>DPMO01000050.1 GCA_003541445.1 Clostridiales bacterium
GGCCCAGGCGACGGCCTTCCAGAGAATCTCTCCTCCTCCGTGACCTCGTCCAGGAACTCCCCAACCCGCTCCAAAGCGGCGAGGGCCGGCTGGACCCTGAGCGTGTAGCTCATCAGGTGGCGAAACGGGGCGAGGAGCTTCCCCATGTACCCCGCGAAGGCCAGGTAGCCACCGAGCGTGAACGTGCCCCCCACAATGCTCCCGCCCGCCAGATACAGGACCGCCACTGTGATGAGGCTCGTGATCAGGATGAGCACCTGGCTCCCGACCATGGTGAGCGTGCCATGGCGCACGCCCGCGCGGACGAATTCGTCGGAAAGGCGAATGGCTTCCTGGGCGCGGCGTTCCTCTGCTCCGAGATTCTTCACTTCTGCCACGCCCTCGAAGGTCTCCTGGAGCTTGGCCGACATGATCTCCCCGGTCTCCATCAGTTGCTTCGAGGCGCGCCGATAGCCCCCGGACAGGAACCTGACCGCGGCATAATACAGTGGCAGGAAGGCGAGCAGCATCGCAGTCAGGCGCGCGTTCATGGTGAGCATGATGACGAGCATCTGCTTCCGCTCGAGGAATTCTATCGGCAGGCTCAATACGCGCCTGAAGACCGTGCGGCGTATCTCGTGGAGGACAGACTGGCCCGCCACCAGGAAGACGGCGTTCGCCGCGAGATCAAGGAGCGTGTTCACAACGTATAGCCCGGCCAGAAGCGCCGCAAGCGTACCAAGAAGGCCGAGGTCGCCGCGGGAGATGGCGTCATCGACTATGCGCTTCATCACGAGCGGCGGAAGCAGCGCGATGCCCGCTACGACCAGCATGAGAAGGCTCCCGAGCGTTGCGGCAGGCCACCGCTTCCGAAGGCTCCCCAGTATCAGGCGACGCCCACCCGCGGCCGCCCTGCCGGTAGTCGCCGCCGTCGTGGGTGTCGTGGTTGTCATCGCTGTGCTGCACCTGCCGTCATCGACATGACATTACCGAACCCTGCTCGGACTGCGGAGACAGACGGCCGGCCTAATCTTCAACATCGGTGGCAACTCCGTACCCGGCCGGGTGGCTCTGGGTCGGCGGGGGTCCTGTGCCGGGGTGCCACTGAGGAGTTGACGGCCCGGCCGTGCACGCCCGGCCCGAACGCCCCTCCACCAGCGGGCGGCGAGGCCCTCGCCGCCACGCCTTCCCGCCCGCCTACTCCACGGATGTGCCAGAGGGCGGGCTGGACCCGTCCCTCCGGTGGAGAGGCCTGCCGATAACCCTCAACACAGCTACGCCTAGGGCACCGACAATCGAGGCCTTCAGGAGGACCTCTCCGATGGGCGCACCCTCGCTGATTTCCGAGCCGAGATACAGTAGGACCCCGAACATCAAGCCTGGGATTGACACGAGGCGCACCTCTCGCGGGGAGAAGGTGAACACCCCCCGAACCCCATCGAGAACCGCCTGAAGCCCCACGGCCAGGACCAGGATGATGAGAAGGTCGAGATACTCGCTCGGTTGCTGGTTCAGGAACACGTCGCGCCAGAAGACATCCACGAAGAGGGCGACAGTCACCACCAGCCAGGTGATTCTCGCGTTCTGGGCCTGGATTGCCTCCGTGCGCTCGTCGAACATCTCCACCGCCTCGGAAGGCTCGGGCATGTCAGTTCCTCCCAACACTCAGGTTCCGGGGCCCCGGCCGCCGGCCTCGCCGGCCTCCTCGGCCAGCCAGAAGAGGTCGGCGATGCTCCTCCCCACGGCCCGCGAGATGAGCAGGGCCAGCTTCACCGTGGGGTTGTAGCGCCCGGCTTCGATGAGGCCGATGGTCTGTCGGGTGACTCCGCACCGGTCGGCCAGCTCCACCTGGGTCAGCCCGGCCGCCAGGCGGGCTTCCCTCACGGCGTTGGCGACAGCGCTGTACTTCACGTGAGTTCCTCCATCTGGGCGCTCTCGATGGCCGGGGCGACACCCCGCGTCTCCGGACCTGCGACCACTATAATATGTAGTTGGCAAGGGATGCAATATATACTTGGCCCCACGCCGTACCGGAATGCGCCAATGGGTGGTAGGTGGTCCGTGCCTCGAGGATCTCCACATCGGACCCCGCACCGTGACCGGTCAGTCGGTCCCGCGCACCGTGATGCTGCCTGTGTCGGCCTCGAGGTCGATGCGATGCTCGCCGGACCCGAGGACGCCGGAGGCCGTCTTGGCGCTCACCGAGGAGGTGACGGCCAGCCCGAGGTTGGTGGATATGTGACCCATGTCGGTCCGCACCGACACCGAAACGTCGGAGTTCCTTGGGAAGGTCACATCGATGCTCCCGGTGTTGGTCTCGACCCGCCAGTCGCCGGCCACGGGAGCCGTGCTCGTGATGCGGCAGCTGCCGGTGGCCGAGTCGACCTTCACGTCCCCGCCCGGGTCGTAGACGTGGACCCAGCCGGTCGAGGTGTCGACCTCGATGTCGCCCTTCACCCGCACGACCTCGACCGACCCGGTGCTCGTATCGACGTCGACGTCGCCGGCCACGTCCTCCATCAGGATGTCGCCCGTGGACGTGTCGGCCGCCACACGCCCCCCGATGCGGCGAACCTCGACCCTGCCCGTGGTCGTGTCGAGGACCACGTCGCCGTCGAAGTCGGTCACGCTGGCACCCGCCGTGGTGGAGTGGAACGACACGCTGAGGCGGCGGGGAAGGGTGATTGTTCCCTCAGCAGTGACCCTCACCGGCGAGCGCGAGATGTTCGGGTCGTGACCCGGCACCTCCAGCCAAACATGGAGCCGTCCGCCTTCGACGCGCATCTTGAGCTCGGCGCCGGCGGCCGCCTCCCGGGCCTGGCTGGCGGTTGCCGCTTTCAGAGTGAGGTCGCACTCAGCGGTGGCTTCGGCCGCGTTCGCCCCCGCGATGGTCCACATACCGCCTGGAGGGACATCGATAGAGACGGCCCCGACCGACGAATCCACGGCCGTCCCGTCGGCGAGGCTGACGCTGGCCACGTGGCTGTAGTCGCGGTCGAGGAAGGTTCCGAACTCCCACCAGGCGACGCTGACAGCCGCGGAGCTGACAGCCGCGGACACGTTGGCGAAGGCCGCCAGGAGGACCACGACCAGCAGGCCGGCCACGGCCCCCCTGTGCAGGCGGACGCGGGTCCTGCCCGCAGCCCGCCGGGAGGCATGGTAGGAGGCCAGGAGGAGCTCCAGCCCCAGGAGGAGCGGCACCAGGCCCCAGAAGTCCGCCAGGCGCGCGACCGTGGGCCCGTCGCTCAGGTTCGCCGCGAGAAGGCAGACGCCGGCGGCCAGGAGGGTGAGACCCAGAGACAGGAGACCGACGGTGGTCACTCTTCATTCCTCCTTCGGACTGGAGCCCACGACCCGGTCGGCAGACGTTCGGCCTTCTGTGCCGGTTGTGGCGCTGCGACCACGTGCGTCCCGACCGGCCGCTCCGGCGATGACGGCGACGCCCGCGGCGATAAGGAGCAAAGGCCAGAACCGCAGAGCCGGACCAAGGGAGCCCGGAGCCGCCGCTACAACCAGGAAGAAGCCCAGGACCGTCAGGACGGCCCCCCAGAACGCGGCCTGACGCGGTTCGGTCACCCAACCGCCCGCCGGTGAGGCCGGGGCCGCACGTAAGCACCTGCCTTGACTTCCTTACTCGATGTCCATCT
>DPMO01000136.1 GCA_003541445.1 Clostridiales bacterium
GATGAGGATGTTGAGCTGCTTGGCGATGTTGATGTCGATGGGCGACTGGGCGATGATGCTGTGCTTGTGGACCATGCAGGCGGCGGTCAGCGTCTTGTAGTTGTCCTGTTTGGCCACACCCAGGAGGAGGTTCTCGCCGGCCCCGGCCTCGGCCACCTGCGGCATGACCTCGTTGTCCTTCTCGTCGTTGCCCGAGCCCACGACGATGAGCGGGACCTCCACCGCCTCGAGGACCTTCTTCACGGTCTCCGCGCACTGCTCGGGGGAGGCGTCGCCCAGCTCGGGGTCTGCCGAGGCCAGCTTCAGGTAGATGAGGTCGGCCCCGTACTCCTTGACGCACTTCTCGGCCCAGGCCGCCACATCGCCGATGACGTCCTCGAAGGGCTTCTTCACGACCGGGTTCCAATCCGGGATCCGGTCCTGGACCTCCATGGCGATGACCGGGCGGTTCGGCACCTCGCCCTCGAAGTGCAGGAACGGAAGGGTGGAGTCGCCTCCGACGGTGACGGTGTGGCTGCGTGTCCCGCCCTCCGCCTTGGTCGCGCCGAGGACGACCTCGCCGACCTTGCTGGAGTAGCGCTCCTTGATCACTTCCACGGCCATCCGGTCTCTCACTCCCTAGAGCCCGATCTTGCGGGCGATATCGTAAACAGCCTGGACGGCCGGGCTGTCGGCCGCGAGGTCGGCCAGAGCCCGCCCTTCCAGGTCAAAGCGCACCACGTCCTCGTCATAGGGGACGGTGCCGATGACCTCGAGGCCCGTGCGGGCGATCTCCTCCCGGAGGACGTCGAGCTCGTCGCCCGCGCGCACCCGGGTCACGACAAGCCCCATCCCGGCCACCTTCGTCTTGAGGTTGCGGACGAGTTCGGCCACCCGGCCGGCGGACCGTATCCCCCGGGCGGTGGCGTCGCTGGTCACGACCATGTAATCGATGTCCTGGGCCACCCGGCGGCTGAGGTGCTCCAACCCGGCCTCGTTGTCGATGACCAGGTAGTCGTAGGCCTTCGCCAGCTCGGCCATGTGCCCCCGGAGGAGGTCGTTGGGATAGCAGTAGCAGCCCGGCCCCTCCGGGGTGCCCATCGAGAGGAGGTCGACCTTGTCCGTCTCGACGAGGGCGGCCTGGAGCTTGTACTGGACGTACTGGCTCCTGGTCATCCCGGCCGGCAGGGGCCCGACGGCCTTGGTCTCCTCGAGGAGGTCGGCGACGGTCTGGTCGACCTCGAGACCGAGGGTCTCGTGGAGGTTGGAGTTCGGGTCGGCGTCGACGGCCAGGACGGCCTTGCCGGGCCTCTCCGCCAGGTAGCGGACGAAGAGCGCCGCCAGGGTCGTCTTGCCCGTCCCCCCCTTACCCGCTACAGCCAGAACGAACGGCACGGCTCCGCTCCTTTCACGACCCTAGACCTCGACGGACGGGAAAAGGGTCAGGTCGGTGTGCGGCAAGAACAGGGCCGACGTGAACTCGTCCATGAAACCGCTCCCGACCGAGAGTTCGAGATAGGTCATCCTGCGGGCGAGACTCCTCGCCGTCTCGAAGGCCTTCCGGGAGAGCAGGGAGGCCCTCGCCCCCTTCACCGAAGTGTTCCCCACAAAGCGGTAGCACGACCTGTCCACGTCCGGGAGCATCCCGATGCGCACCGCGCCCCTGATGTTCAGGTAGTTGCCGAAGCCGCCGGCGATGTCGATGCGGGTGATGTCGCCGACCTCCAGGTCCACGGCCCGGAGGAGCGACCGGATGCCGGCGTAGACGGCCCCTTTGGCCCGGATGAGGTTCTTCACGTCGGCCTCGGTGATGACGATCTCCACCGGGCCCTCCTCGGCCGTGACGAGGACGAACTCGGCCCCGTCAGGGCCGTCCCGCCGCCGCGGCGTGTCCACCTCCTGGAACTTCCCGGCGCGGTCGATGACCCCGGCGTCCTTGAGCTTCGCCAGGGCGTCGACAAGCCCCGACCCGCAGATGCCCTTGGGGGGCTCTCCGCCGACGGTCTCGACGTGGACCTCGTAGCCGGGACCGATGTCCAGGCGCTCGATGGCTCCGGGGACGGCCCGCATCCCGTGGGTGATGCCCCCACCTTCGAAACACGGGCCGGCCGAACAGGCGCAGGCCACCATCCACTCGCGGTTGCCCAGGACCATCTCGCCGTTCGTCCCGATGTCGATGAAAAGGCTCACCTGGTCACGGTCCGAGAGCCCCGTCGCCAGGACGCCGGCGACGATGTCCCCGCCGACATAGCTCGCCACCGAAGGCACACACCTCACCTGGGCGGCCGGGTTGACGGCCAGGCCCAGCTCTCCGGCGGTCACCACGGGGAAATCCACCGCGGCCGGGATGTAGGGCTCGAGCCGGATGAAGTCCGGCGGTATCCGCAGGAACAGGTGTTCCATGGTCGTGTTCCCGGCGGCGACGACGCTCCGGATGTCGGCGGGCCGGACGTCGGCCGCAAGACAGAGGCCGTCCACGAGCTCGTTCACGGTCTCGATGACCGCCTCGTGGAGCTCCCCGAGGCCCCGCTCCGTCTCGGAGGCGTGGATGATGCGGGTGATGACGTCATCGCCGTAGCGCGATTGGCGGTTGAAGGTCCCCCGGGCCGCCAGGGTGGCCCCCCGGTCAAGGTCGACCAGGTGGACCACGACCGAGGTCGTCCCGATGTCGACGGCCAGGCCGAGGTCGGGGCCTCTGAACGCGCCCGGGGCGACGTCCACGACCTCGAGGCGCGCCGGACGGTCCGATGCACAGAGCCAGACCGTGGCGTCCCAGTCACCCTTGCGCAGGACCTTCGGGAGCCTGCGCAGGAGGTCCAGCCGGGTCCCGACGGTGAGCTCCGGGTCGCCGGCCTCGCGGCGGAGGGCGGCCGCCAGGCGCGCCCAGTCGCTGGCGTTCTCGGTCAGGTTCGGCGGGTCGAGCTTCAGGGTCAGGCGGGAGAGGAACGGGTCGAGGCCGAAGCGCCCGATGACATCGGTGTCCTCCTCGGCCAGGACCTCACCCTTCCGGATCCGGTCCACCAGGACCCGGTGCCGGGCGAGACGGGCGAAATCGGGGACCTCCACGACGAGGTCGCCCTCCACGACGGTCCGGCAGGCAGGGAGGTAGCCCTCACGGCGGCGCCTGGGGCTGACGCTGCCGCCCAGAAAGCGCGCTCCGGCGCCCTCCAGGACCCTGACGAGGCACTGGCCGCAGGTCCCCTCGCCCCCGCAGGCGCTCTTCAGTTCGATGCCGGCCATACCCGCCGCCCGCCGTAGGGAGGTCCCGGCGGGGACGCGCACGGTCAGGTCATCCGGAACGAACCTAACGGTGAAGGACAAGCCCCTCCCGCCTTTCGACCGCTGTTCGACGCCTCACCGACCGAACTCGCGGCGCCCCGCGACACGGGCTTCTCTCGCCCTCCGGGACGCCCCGGCCGCGGGACCCCGGTTCACTTCCCGAACTTCTCCTTGGCGAAGGCCGGTATCCCGGCCGCTTCACGCGGTCCGACGAGGACCTTCCAGCCGCTGGCCTCCTGGAGCTTGCCCGAGAGCACGGCGACGAAGCCGGGGATGACGACCTCGCGGTGGTCGACCTTGCTTTCGATGTCGAGGTTCTTCATGGTCTCGGCGATGGACTCGCCGGTGAACTTCCCGGCGGCCCAGGCCGTCAGGACCGAGGTGCCGTCCGTGTCGACCGGGATGATGTAGGACGGGATCTTCGACGCGGCGACCTCGCCCTCGACGGTGTAGTACGTGAGAGAGAAGTTCGTCGTGATGTAGACGGGTGCGTCGCGTCCCGGCTCACCGACCTCGTAGACCTTGCTCTGCACCTGGATCGGCTTCTGCGGGTCGGTGTACACGTTCTGCCTCCAGGTGAGCAGGGACAGGACCTCAGGCCGCCCGACGGCCCGGATGACGATCATGCTGGCGTACTTGGCCACGTAGGTGGCGGCCTGCATCATCTCGGCCTGGGGGTCCTCCTCCGTGGTGAAGGCGATGGTCGGGTAGCCGAGGGGCCGGAACCTCTTCTTGATGGCCAGCCGCCTCATGTGCACGAGGTCGGCCAGGACCCGGGCCGTCTCGCGCGCCCCCGTGTCGAGGATGAGGTCCTTGTGGTCCATCTTGGAGACCTTGTCCGCGAGCTCCGCGGTCTTGTCCAGCCCGTCGCCCTTGATGACGACGGGGCAGCCCTTCTGCTTGGCCAGGGCGACGACTTCCTCGTGGTTGGCTTCCGTGGCCCAGGCCAGGACGGGCCTGCGCGCGGCGACCGCCTCCAGGGCCTCCCTGAGGGCTCCGGCGTCCTCGGATACGAGCATGAGGGCGAACTTCGTCGAGTCCGCGACCTTCTTCGCGGCGGCGGCGAACCTCGCCGCGTCGCCGCTGGCGTTCGTCACGGCGACGAGGTCTATCTTGTACTCGAGACCCACGCGCTCGAAGACGAGGCCGTTGATCTTGTCCAGGCGCGCCTCGAGGTCGGCGTCCGAAAGGTCGTCCCTCACCTCGACCGCGATGGCGCAGGGATGATAGAAGGTCTTATCATGCCTGAAGAGGACCTGTTCGTCGCCGATCTCGATGCGGTGGTCGTCCGCCTCCGTGCCCAGGGTGACCAGGCGGATGGGCGGGGCCGCCGCCGCGCCGAGGGTCTCCTTGGCCTCCTCGGAGACATGGGGGCACGCCTCGAGGCTGGTCTTACCCGCAGCCAGGGCCATGGCGAAGGCGAGGCAGGTGGGGACGCCACACTCGCCACAGTTCGTCTTGGGCAGGAGCTTGAAGATGTCAAGCCCGGTGAGTGCCACGGTCTCTCTATCTCCCTTCCGTCAGGACATGCCGCGTCCGGGCGCCGACGGAGGGCCGGCGCCCGGCGCGAAGACGGCTCCGCGGGCGGCCGGCTGACCCCCGGCGGCGAGGGGCGGAACAGGCGGAAGGCCCGCCGCCGGGGACGGCCGGTTGCCGGCCGCCCGCGCGTCTCTCGTCACATCAGCGGGTCCATGGTCAGGGCCGGGTGCCCCTTCTCCTCCAGGAACGGCAGGACCTCGTCAGGAGTGGTGCCCACCGTCTCGTCGGCGATCTTGTCGACGAAGTCGCGGCCCAGGCCGGCCTCCTCACAGCGCTGCCGCAGGTCCTCGCCCAGGAACTCCTTGAGCTCCTTGGGCATCCAGACGATGCGGGCCAGACCGCCGTCGGCCGGGATGAAGCGCCGCGAGACGATGTAGGAGCGGCCGATGCCCATGAAGCCCGGGGTCTGCACACCGCCGCCGACCATGCCGGCCAGGGTGGAGAAGGTCATGCCGCACGGGGTGTCCCCCTTGTGCTCGCGGGTGGTGATCATTATCCCGTTCGCTTCGGGGAAGATGGCCATGATGGCCTCGAAGCAGCCGCACGAGGTCATGGGCTTGTCCATGAAGGTGTAGATGTTGACCTCGCCGACGTTGCCGCGCGACTCCTTCTGGACCACCTTGTTGACAGACTCCCACATGCCCTTGACGTCGTCGATGGCCGGACCCTTGACGATGGGCTGGTTCGGCCCTGTCGGCGTTATCTCGTAGCTGGCCTTGGCGTCGAGCCACGTCACCGCGCCGCAGAGGCCGACACGCTCCGGGGTGATGATGCAGACGTGGTTGGGCGCGAACGACTGGCACAGGGTGCAGGTGTAGAACTCCTCCACCTTGTCGTCGGTGAGACCCTTCATCCGCTCGTCGCGCTCCCGGTACTTGGCCCTGGCGACCTCGAGCATCTCCTCGACCTTGTCCTTGTCGGTGATGATGGTCACCTGGACGCGGTCGACGATGGCCGGGAACTCCGACTTGAACTTGGCGATGAGGATGTCGCCGTAGTGCCTGAAGCGGAAGCCCTTGGCCGCCGCCTCCTTCGAGACGCGGAGCCAGCACATGTCGCGCTGGGCCACGTGCCACAGGCCTTCGGCGTAGTTGATGAAGTAGTGGACGCGCCGCTCGAGCACGCTCTCGAAGTCGGTCTGCATCTTGCGGCCGTAGATGTCGACCATGATGCCCAGCGGGACCCGGGACCCTTCCGGGAGCTCGTCCGTCTCGGGTCCGATGACCTCGATGTGCCCGTCCTTGATGTCCTCGAGGCCGACCGTGCGCACGAGCTCGAAGGCCGGGGTCTTCCCGCCGCCCATCTCGTAGGCCACATCGGCCTTCCGGATGGTCTCGCCCTCAAACGCCGGCCCGAAGTTCAGCGGGATGTCGATCTTCACCGACGTCAGCTTTATCCCGCGGAGTTCCATGCAGAACTTGACGAGGTCGTCGTAGTCGGTGTGGGAGACGTACCAGTCCTTTATCTCCTCGTCGAGCTCCGTGTCGCAGATGACCGGGAACCCGAGGAAGATGGCGCCGAAGTGCGCGGCGACCTTGACGTCGTCGATCTCCCCGAGCTGGAGCACGAAGGCGAGCACCCGGCGCCTCTGGTAATCGCGGTGGTGCTCCCGGAGCCCCGGCGCGATGCCGCCGAAGGCCATGCCGGCCCGGAGAGCGAAGTTGACGGCATGGATGACCTGGGTGAAGTTGCCCAGGGGGAAGGCGATGTAGTCTATGCCGAGCTTGACGTCCTCTTCCAGGAGCTGCTCGACGATCTCGTCAGAGGCGAAGATCATCATGCCGGCTCCCATGAGCTCCTCGACGATCTTCGCGGCGTCCTTGGAGGAACGGGCCCTGCCGAGGAGCACCGCCTGTCCCGGGATGGTCCAGTCGACGAGCTTGATGCCGTACCTGCGGACGACGGGGTCGCTCAAGAACCCGGTCCAGGGCTCGACCTTCGGCTCGTCCTTCTCGAGGTAGTGGATGGCCTCGATGATCTCCGCAGCGTAGAGCGTGGCCTCACCGCACAGCCTGGCGTTCTCGAAGGTGAGCGCCTCGCGGATCTGGGCGCGCATGCGGTTGAGGATGGGGGGCAGCTCGCCCAGCTTGGTCACCTTCTCGCCGCTCAGGGCGGTGATGACCGGGAGGTAGTAAGCGGTATCGGGGTATTTAATCTCGGCGTCGGGCCCGAACTCGCGGATGGCCTTGTTCAAGAGGATCTCCGCGTAACTGGTGGCGATGATAGCGCCGTTGTAGGCCTTTTGGAACAGCCCCGGCGCCACCTCGTTGTTATCAGCTCCGAACAGCTGCTCGGAGAGCACGCGCTCCTGCTCGAACACGTCCATGTCCGGGTTGTTCTCGAACACGCTGAGGTCTATCATGCCGCTGCCTCCTTTCGAAAATCCTTATGATCACCAGCTCGCCGCCAGCTCGGTCTGGTACTTCTCGGCGGCCTTCCGGTGGACCTTGAGCTTCCAGACGCGGTATTCCAGCGCATCCAGCAGCTTCCGGGCGCCCTCCTCCGGATCCTCCTCGAGGATGAAGTGGCCGCCGTAGACGTCGTGGGCGATCTGGGTAACGATCCCGTACACCAGGGGGCTGCCCTCGACAGGAGGCATGACTCCCACGTGGGTGGGCAGGCCCATGGTCACACACCAGGCGCCGATGGAAACTGCCTTCTCGTGCATGGCCTCGG
>DPMO01000255.1 GCA_003541445.1 Clostridiales bacterium
AGAGAAAGGGTATCTTGTAATCCAGACGGCCGGCCCTTAGGAAGGCCTCGTCGAGCAGCGAGGGCACGTTAGTGGTGCCCACGATGATGGACTCCCTCTCGGGGCGCCCGAGCCACTCCAGGAACTGGGAGAACACCCGGCTCGTCTCCTCACCCGCCGAGTCACCGACCCGGCCCCTCTTCCCAAACCTGTCTATTTCATCTATAAACACCACCGCGGGGGACATCTTGTCCACCAGCCTGAGGGCATCGCGCATCCGGTGTCCCGACTCGCCCAGCCACTTGGAGTAGATGTTCTCGGTCACCAGGTGGATGAAGGGCAGGTTTATCTCGCTGGCCAGGGCGTTGGCGAAGAGGCTCTTCCCCGTGCCCGGAGGTCCGAACAGGAGGAGCCCCCGGGGGAGCGGGACCCCGATGCGCCGGGCCCGGTCGGGCCGGGAGAGGACGTTGATGATGTACCGGCGGACGAAGTCCTTGATGACCTCGTAGCCGCCGATATCGGCAAAGCTCGACCTGGGGTCGGTGACCTCGAGCACCCCTGACTTCTTGACCAGCTCGGACTTGAGCGCCTTGATACGGCCGATGTCGAAGGCCTTCTCGGTGTAGTAGGTCTCCAGGAGGATGCTCTCGAGCTGGTGCAGGTTCAGACCGGCCGTGGCGATGACGAGCTCGGTCACCTGCTCCTCGGCGAGAGGGACCTCGAGCTCGCGGGCGACCGACTCCACCAGCCGCTGGCGTTCCTCCCGGGAAGACGGGTCGACGGTGATGACGACCGAGAGTTCCCGGGTGAAGTCGTCAAGGATCCTCTCCACCGCGGGAGTGACGATGAAGACCGTCGAGCCGTTGGCGATGACGAGGGGGTCGATAGCCCAGGACTTGAGGGCCGCCCTGAGCCCGGTCTCGTGCTCCCGGTTGTCCGAGATGTTCTGGATTATGAAGACCGAGCGAGAGGTCTTGAGGGGCTTGTCGACCTCCTTGAGGGCGGCCTTCAGGGTGGCCAGCCGCGTCGCGTCCTCCCCCAGCTTCCTGGAGAGGACCGACGAGCCCGCCTCCTTGCGGTAGGGGGTGGTCACGATCTCCTCCCCGCGCAGCCCCAGCCGCCCCAGTCCCTCCCACTCGTCGTAGACGAAGATGCTGTCGGCCTTGCCGTAGTCGGGATGACGGAGGAGGTAGTGCTTGAGCTGGAGCAGACGCGCGGGGTCCCCCGTCTCGAAGCACACGACAGGCGAGTAGTTGCTCTTGCGCTTGATGAGACCTGTCTCTATCCAGGAGGTGTCGAACCGGGCGTAGGTCATCTCGGTCCCTTCTTCGGGCCGGGTCGGGCGGAGCCGCCGGTGTCCGGGACCCCACCTCTGTTCACCCGCACGGGGAGTCGAACTCCTCCCGGACCTCGAGCCCCAGGGCCCTCAGGGCTCCGCGGAGCCGCCGGGCCTGGCCATGGCTGTAGAACTCGACGACATCCACCCTGTCCCCGCCGACCCTGACCTCGAGGAAGCTCCGCAGGGAGCGGGGCCCTGAAAGGACTGCGGGGGCCGCCGCCGGGTCTCTGCGCCCGGGGCCTCTGAGCCGCGGCGAGGTTCCCGCTGAGGACTTCATTCTCTCGTCGGGACCCGGTCCCTCTCTTCCTCCTCGACCCCTGTCTCGGCCTCGATCTCGGCCGGGGTCTTCCTCCTGGCCCGCACCGGGTCGACCTCGAGCCCGAACCGCGCGAGGATTCCCGCGAGGCGCTCGGCCTCCTCAAGGCAGTCGTCCCCCACGAAGCCGCGGAAGTCCGCCTCCACCGACCCGTCACGCTCCACCTTGACCCTTATCTCGCGTGTCATGGCTCTAGAGCGTCCCTCTCACGACCACGGCCCGCGCCTCGCCTCTTCCGCCCCCGGCCTCACCTATCTCCACGGAGTAGTTCATCTGCTCGAGAGCCCTCGCGACGGCGAGAGCCGTGTAGTTCTGAGCGATGCGCTCGCGTATCTCGGCGCCCACCCGCTGGTAGCCGCCGTAATGGTCGTAGATGAAGACGACCTCGCCGGAAGGCTCGACCCGCACGCCCACTCCCCGGGGGAACTCAGGGGTGACCACCGCGAAGTCGCACACGGTCACCCGGCCGTAGTAGTCTGTTATGCGGTCGGTGACCCGCCCGCCCAGCTCGTCCGCGGCGGCCTGGACCGCCTCCTCCATGAGGCGCCAGGTCGGGTCGACCTCACCGCCGACAAGCCTCTCGGGGGAGAGCCTGATCCTCGTCCGGTACGAGCTTATCACGCTCATCCTCTGCCACTCCTCCCCTGGAGCCCGCGCCGCGCGGTCCACGGCGAGCCGGCCGGGATCCGTCAATCGAGCTCTATCTCTTTCGACAGGAACTCCCGGAGGCGGCCCTGCCACAGGGTCAGTTCGGCCCTCACCCGGCCGAGCTCGGCCTCGACCTCACGCCGCTCCTTCGCCGCCTCGGACACCGCCTGCTCCACGTCCCTCATGACGGACCTCGGCCGGTCGGCATCCCCGCTGGCGGCCAGCACGGCGAGGGACATCTGGACCTCGAGCTGGGCCCGCCGGTCGGGGTCGGCAACCTCGCGGAGTTCCCTCTCGAGCCGGGCTCTCCTCTCCCTGAGACCGGCCGGGTCGAGGGACCGGAGCTCTCTCTCCCATTCCTCGACCTTGATGGACCGAATGCGGGCGGCCCCACCCTCACGCTGCCACCGCTCGACCCTCTCCCGGTGGACCTCGAGGTCCCGTGCAAGAGTCCTCGCGGCCCTCTCGGCTTCCTCCCGGCGGCGCAGTTCGTTCCGCACCCGCCGGTCGACGTCCTCGAGGGTCTTCTCGAGCTCCATCTCCCTCGCCCGGAGAGCGGAAATCTCCCGGCTGAAAAGCTCCTGCTTCCGGAGACGCAGGAGCTCGGTCACGACAAGAGCCAGGACAACGAACACGGGCAGGGTCAGTCCGGCGGCCGCCAGGACGAGGTAGCCGCCTGAGAGGTCCGGGAAGAGCCAGAGGTCGGCCAGGAGGAAGCCGACCGCGACACTCGCCCCGAGAGCCAGGCCGAGCAGCCGACGGCTCCTCGGGCCGTACTCGTACCGCGTCGTGAGGCGGAACGTGCCCAGGAGCAGGGCGGCGATGACCATGCCCACCAGCCACACGGCCTTCCCCTCCCCTCTCACCGGACGTCTTGCCCTAGGCTGTCCCCCGCCTCCTTAATCTTACTACGAAAGCCGGCCGGTGAGGTTCTTCCTGAACCCCAAGGCCCCGGACCGGCCACACCCTTCACCTCGTCCTCCACGCCGAGACCGGCCAGAAGAACAGCAAGCATCTGCTACAACCCGGCAACTTCAGGCAGAGGCAGGTCCCCACCCCGCTCGCTAAGTAATCTGCCGGAGAGAGACCGGTGGAGACTGTCGCGCCCGCTGGACCCTGAGACCGCCGCGCACCTGTGCACCTGCGAGGGGGAGGTGAGGATGTGGCCGACGCCGGACCGGAACCGGGCCCCACGGAGAGGCCCGACTCCATCCTGGGGCTCGACTGCGGGAGCACGACCACCAAGGCCGCCCTCTACGCGCGTGACGCCGGGGGCCGCCTGACCCTCGTGGGCCGCAGGGACTCCCCCACCACGGTCGAGGCACCCCTTGAAGATGTGGCCGTCGGGGTCAGGGAGGCCGTCGCCGCCCTGGAGGAGACCACCGGCTGGACCCTCCTCGACCCCGGGGGCGACGGCTTCCTGAAGCCGCAGTCCGGGCCCTGCCGCGGCGTCGACGCCGTGGTCGCCACCTCCAGCGCCGGCGGCGGCCTACGGGTGCTGGTGGCCGGGGTCATCCGGAGCATGACCGCCGAGTCGGCCGAGCGGGCCGCCCTGGGCGCCGGAGCCATCGTCAGCGAGGTCATCGCCATCGACGACGGCCGCCGCCCCCACGAGAAGCTCGAACTCATCCGGCAGGTCGAGCCGGACATGATCCTCCTGGCCGGTGGAGTGGACGGCGGGAACGTCTCCCACGTGGCCCACCTGGCCGAGCTCATCTTGACCGCCGGGCCTCGCCCCCGCTTCGCCGGCGACGGGCCCGGCCGGCTGCCCATCGTCTTCGCGGGGAACCGGGACGCACAGGCCCAGGTCAGGGAAATCCTCACCAGCGAGTCCCTCTTCTCCTCCGTCCCCAACATAAGGCCCCGCCTGGAGAGCGAAGACGTTCTCCCGGCCCGTCTCGAGATGCAGGACCTCTTCATGAGGCACGTGATGGCCCACGCGCCGAACTACCGCCGGCTCGTCTCCTGGGTCGAGACCATCATCCCCACCCCGGCGGCGGTCGGCCGCGCCGTGGAGATGGTCGCCCAGAGTCTGGGCGACCCGGTCCTCGCCGTCGATATCGGGGGAGCCACCACCGACGTCTTCTCGGTCCACGACGGGGTCCTTTACCGCAGCGTCGCCGCAAGCGTCGGCCTGAGCTACGGCGCGCTCAACCTCCTCGCACAGACCGGCGCCGAGAACGTCCGCCGATGGCTTGTCGGCTCCTCGTGGTCGGAGACACGCTTCGCCGACGCCGTCGGCAACAAGGCCATCCGGCCCACCACCCTCCCCGAAACCCCCGAGGAGCTCGAACTGGAACAGGCCCTGGCCCGCGAGGCCCTGCGGCTGTCCTGGGCCCGGCATATCGAGATAGTCGTCGGCCTCAAGGGCGTTCACCAGGAGCGAGACCTCGGCAATGTCTTCGACCAGCCCCCTACCGGCCTTCCGCTGGCCTCCGTCCGCCGGCTCAGGGCCGTCGTGGGGAGCGGCGGGGTCCTTTCCCACGCTCCAGAGCCCTGGCAGGTCGCGGCCATCCTCATCGACGGGCTTGAGCCCGAAGGCATGACCCGGCTGTTCTTCGACCGCGGGTTCCTCTTCCCGAACGTGGGCGCCATGGCCGGGGTGAGCCCCGAGACGGCCCGGGAGATGCTGTTCGGGCAGGCTTTGGTGCCGCTCGGGACAGTCGTCGCGCCCGTCCACCGCGGCGCGGGCACGGGGGCGGCTCTCGGCCGGCCATG
>DPMO01000274.1:0-6089 GCA_003541445.1 Clostridiales bacterium
CTCGACCCGGCCGACGGGCAACAGCAGCTGGCCCAGGCCCTGGCCGCCGGCTACCCGCCTGACGTGTACTGCTCCCCGTTCGGCCCGCCGGCCGTCGGCTCGGCCCTCCAGGTGCCGGTAGGACTCTACCTGGACTACGAGACCTGGACCCGCTATCACCCTGTGGCCTGGCAGGCGGTGAAGGTAGACGGGACCGTCTGGGCCTGGCCGAGATGGCTGGTCCTGTGGCCCTGGTTGGGGAACGAGACCCTCCTCGAACGGGCCGGCCTCGACGTGGAGAGCTTGGCTCGGGACGGCTGGACCTGGGAGCACCTCGCCGCCGCGGCGGAGGTCCTCTCCGGCCTGGAGCCCGCCGCGGACCGCAGGCCGGCCCTCGCCGCCTCCGCGCCGGCCGTGGTCTTCCGCGACCTCCTCTTCATGTGGCACCTCGCGGCGGAGACCGCCCCGGAGCCGGAGACCTTCTGGCTCGGCCCGGCTCCGGCCGAGGCCGCCGGCTTCCTCGAAGGACTCCGTCAACTCCGGGCTCTCGGCTCCACCGGGACAGGACGGAACCCGGGCGTCCTCGACTCCTTCGTTCACGGCCGCACCGCCCTCCTCGTGAACCCTTCACCCTGGGCGACCATGTTCCTGGCAGAGGTCGTGCCCAGGCAGGACCCCTGGCAGTTCAGCGTCCCCTCCCGCGAGGGGCGGCCGCCGATGGTCCTCCTCCCCGCCCCGGCCCCACCCGGGCCGAAGTCCCCGGGACCGGTCGTCTGGGTCTCGGCAGCACCGGTGATGGTCTTCCGCCAGGCCCGCTACCGCGGAGACGACAACACCCGCTTGGCCATGGACCTTGCCCGGGAGATCACCCTGGGCACAAGGCCGTGGCTGAGGGACCTCCCCTTCTGCGTCCCGGCCGAGGCCGGCGAGATGGCCGCCTGGAGGCTGGGCTCGGAGAGGTTCGGACCGGCGGGCGAGCTCGCCCGGAACGCTCTCGAGCGGCTGGCCTCCCTGCCGGAAGACAGGCTCAGCCTGGCCCTCACGGCCCTGCAGTACGGTCCCTGGGTCCCCGAACCGGGCCGGGATGCGGGCGTGGCGCCCTCGCCGGACGCGGCCGCCACACCGGGCACCGCCCTGGGGCATCACGGCTACCTCGGACTCTTCCTGGGTGAGGCCGCGCAGGCCGTCCTTGAGCTCTGGGAAGGTGACCTGTCGTCCGAAGACCTCACCCGTCTCATCGGCGGGCACATCCTGAAGGGGCCTTGAAGGGCGGACGGGGCGGCCGTCTCCGTCCCGGCGGAGCACACGCCGGACGGGGGCTACCGGCGTCCGCCGTCTTTCCGTGTCGCGGTGAGATGCAGCGGCAGGTGCACCCGAAGCGTCGTCCCCCGGCCGGGCTGGCTCTCGACGGTGATGCGCCCTCCATGGGCCTCGACTATCCGCCGGCAGACGGGAAGGCCCAGGCCCGTTCCCGCCTCCTTGGTCGTGTAGAAGGGCTCGAAGATCCTCCCGAGTTCCGAGGGAGGTATGCCGCACCCGGTGTCCGAGACCTCGATGATGACCTCGCCGTTGTCGGTCTTCGCCCGCAGGGAGAGCCGGCCGCCGTGCGGCATGGCGTCCACGGCGTTGCGGCAGAGGTTCAGGATGACCTGCTTGAGCCTTTTCGGGTCGGCCAGGACCTTCGCCTCCGAACCCGAGTCCTCGTAGTCGATGACCACGGGGGGACCCCCGGCGACGAGTCCCCGGGCCAAGAGAGCCGCCTCCGAAAGCAGCCCGTCCACGCTCACCTCACGGTCCGGGGTGATGCGTGGGGCGCAGCTGAAGAGTGAGAAGTCCTCGAGGAGGCCGATGGCCCGGTCGAGCTCGCGGAGAGCCACGCCCGCGTACTTGGGCACCCCGTCCTCATCGGCGAGGGCGAGCTGGAGGAAGCCCTTGACCGCGGCGAGAGGGTTCTTCACCTCGTGCGCCAGGCTCGCCGCCGCCCGCAGGTTGTCCAGACGCTCCCGCCGCAGAGCCAGGCTCAGCTCGACCGTCCGGGCCGAGAACAGCGCCTGCCCCATCAGGGCCACCGCGGCCGACGGTGTTCCTCCCGCCAGGAGCACCGCGAGACAGCCGACAGGAACAGCCGTCCGCCCGAGGGGAACGCCGAGCCCGTGAAGCCGACGCCCGCCCCGGCGCCCGCTCTGGACGTCCGGCGGGACGACGGCGACGGCCCCGGTATGGAGGGCGAGCCCCACCGGGTTCAGGCCCGCCGCCTGGAGGGACAGGACCAGCCCCGGTTCAGGGACCGGTCCCCCGCAGGATGCAGGCACCCCCTCGATGACGGCCATCTCCAGGACCACCCCCGAGGTCTCGGAGAGCACGACCCACCCGCCGAGGCCGAGAGAGGTCCCGGCCCGCGCCAGAGCCCCCAGGTACTCGCAGCAGGTCCTGATGAGGACGTCGTTCTCCGCCCTGAGGCTGGAGAGGTCGCCGGCGGTCACCTTGAGAGGACCACCCATGGACCGGCCGGGAGAGAGAACGACCCGTTCGGAACGCCACCGGTCGCGGTCACCGGCGACCTCGAAACCCAGGTCCCGGGCTACGAGCCGGACGGCCTCCCAGGGGTCGGCTTCCGGTCTACCTCTCGCCGCCTGGTTCCTCTCCAAGCTGAGCCACCCCGTTCCTTGACGCCTTAGCAGCGTTCCGGAACTGCTCCCCGATGGCTCATGAAGCGCTGCATCACCACTATCAGGTGGTCAAGACGCTCGCTTATGTCTCTCACCTTGAGGTCTTGAAAGCCGCGGCCGTCCGCGACGGCCTCGGCCAAGGCCAGCCGCAGACGGTCTATCTCCGCGGCGAGAACACGGCTGTCCATGACGGCAGCCGGCCGTCCTAGGGGCGACGTGGGTCGGCCGTCCCTCCCTTCGGTGTCCAGTGTGGTCAGGTACGTCTGGACGTCCAGGAAATCGGAGGCCACCGCGAGGACTCCGGCCGCGTCAGGTGCATCCTCCGGGCAGACACACAGGGCCACCGCCTTGGGTCGGCATGACCGCGGACAGTCCTCACGTGAACAGCCGATGACGGTATGGGGAGGGGAGAGCCCCTTCGCGACCGGCGTCAGGACCTCGAGGGCCTGACGTCGGCTCGTCTCAGGCCACATCAGAGCCACCCGCCCGGGGGCGGTGTCGAACCCGAATCCCCATCCGCCCTCACCTCCCCCGGGAAGGGGAACGGGCCTGCCCCTCACCGGAAGGCAGGGCCCCACGCACACCCGGCCGAGCCGGAGAAGGGCGATGCTCACAGGCCGCTCAGGGGCCGCCCGCCCGACGGCGGAATCCAGGCACCTGAAAAGGTAGGGGTTGATTGCCAAAGGACCGGTCTCGCCCTTCCTCTCGCCGTAGAGCCGCCCGGCAGCCTGGGTCTCGGCCAAAAGCGCCACCGACAAGGCGATCGCCCCTCCCTGGGCAAGAGCCCGGCCCAGTTCCAGGAACCCCTCGTCAAGCCGCCGCCTGTCCGGCAGCCGCCCGTGGACGACACCCAGGAGGCGGCGGCTGTCCCACAGAGGCAGGCTAAAGCTCCGGCCGGCCCGTCCCGCGCCGAGGACCGACCCGGCGGAGACGGCCCCCCCGTCCAGAGAGAGCGACGGGACCGAGGAAGGCGGACCTCCTCGGCAGGCCGAAGCCACAAGCTTCACTCTCTCCTTGTCGTACAGGTACACCACGCACGACTCGAGCCCAAACTTCTGGACGAACCGAGCGGCGATGAAGTCCGTGACATCGGCGACCGTCGGCCCGCGAAGAGTGGGCACAGGCCGGACCCGCCGACGGCGCCTGTCGGCCCCCTCTCCAGGCTTCCCGTCTGCGTCCGGCACCCGCCTGGGCCTCACCTGGGGCCCATCCTCTCCCCCGTTGGCTCTACCCCATGTCCAGCAGCCGCCGGATCTCCCCGAACAGCCGCCGCCGCTCGGGCGGCTTGAGGACGAAGGCGTCCGCACCGGCCTCCAGCGCCTCCTCCCGGGCGTCAAGGACACTCAAGACCAAGACCGGGGTGTCCGCGACGCGTTCGTCCTCCCTCAGGGTCCGGCAGAGCTCGAGACCGTCGGGCCCCCGCAGGAGCAGTTCGCTGATGATGAGGGCCGGTCTCCGGCGGCGCGCGGTCCTGACGACGTCCTCGGGGTCCACCGTCCTGACCTCGAGCGGGCGCAGCATGGTCCGAAGCAACTCGGCCATGAGGGGATTCGGCTCAACGACCAAGACGACCGGTCTCGAGGCCATGGTCAATCCCCAGCCCTGGGAAGAGCGTTCACAGGGGACTTTAGACATGGACTTGGCAATTCCTGCCGGAAGAAGGAAAAACAGGTGGGACGGACCCTACAGGCCTCCAGAGAGGAGTTCAAGAAAGGCGTCGATGCGCGTCATGGTCGGACCGCTGGCGAAGGCCCTCGAATCGACCATGTCGGCCTCGATGATGAGGGTCGGGAGACCGAGTTCTTCCCGCACGGCCCGGGCCAGTTCGTACTGTCCGAGCGAATAGGTCTTGCAGCTCCGGCAGGAGTGGAAGACGACCCCGTCGGCCCGCTGCAGCTTGACCATCCTGAAGAGCCGCTGTTTCCTGACCTCCAGTCCCACGTTGAGGAGGACCAGGGAATACAGTTCGGCCATCGCGTCCAGAGGGTCCCCGCCCCGCGCCTCCTTGAAGTCGTAGAGCCCCCAGGCGTCTGTGTAGGTCTCGCCGACGAAGGCGGCCCCCCGCCTGTGGAGGTAGCGGACGAGGTCGAAGTTGTACCAGATGGCGATGTTGTCCCAGACGAGCCGGAACCTCTCCCCGGGGACGGCCCCCTCCCCGCGGCGGACCCGTTCGGAGAGTTCGTCCCGGACCTTGCGGTAGTAGTCCACGCAGGCCTGGGTCCCCCGAAGGGTGACGATGGGGAACGGATTGGTGAACATGTCCAGAGCGGAGGCCGGGGTCGGCGAGTTCCGCCGGAGGACCTGGAGCTCCTGCCACAAGGCCGTGGCCTGGCCGCTCAGGTCGAGGACCTCGCTGAGGCGCCGCTCGAACGCCTCCCTGGGCGGCCTCCGCCGGCGTGTCGCGCGGAGACAGAAGTCCACGAGGTCCTCCAGCTGGCCTCTGACGTACTCCTTCTGCTCGGGCGTGACCCCGTCGGCGGCGAAGGGCGTGTCGAGGACGAAAAGCGGGCAGCCGTAGTGCCTTGCGACGACCTCCCACCATTTCACCACCACGCCGCAGATGTTCTTGGTCGTCAGAAGGAGGTCCGGCGCGGGCAGGGACCGGCCTCCAAGCTCTCCGCGCCCGCTGAGCATCGACCCGATGCTGTTGCGGGCGTAGGCGCAGAGGTCGAGGCTGTAGCCGGCCTTCTCGGCCTCCTCGCAGTAGGGGACGGCCGCCTTACGGCTCCCGCACAGCGCCCCGTAGTTCTCCGGGTACACCGGCAGGATACCCAGGGCGAGGAGGATCTCCACCGGGGCGCCGCTCGTGACCCACGCGACAGGGCGCCGGGTCAGAGGACGCTTGGCCCGGAAGGCGCCGAGATAGTGCCTGAGGATGAGCCGCTTGAGCTCCGAGTCCACCTTGAGTCTGCGGTCGGGCATGGTCGCCGTCTTCATCCGGCCCTTCCCCCCTCCACCGCCTCGCGGAGGCCTTCCGCGAAGGCCTCGAGGCGCGTCAAGGCCTGGCCCCTTGAAAGCGCCCCCTGCTCGACCTCGAGAAGCAGGCTCGGGTATCCCGCCGACCCCAGTCGGTCCCGAAGCTCCGGATAGTCGAAGGCATGGGGGTCGCAGAACTTCTGCAGGAGAAAGACGACCCCGTCCACGCCGTGCCGGGCGGCCTCATCGCAGACGAACGTGAAGCGCCTCTCCGGAGGATGCTTGGTCGGACAGGGGACCCGGCCGAGATACAGGGAGGCCAGGTGGGCCAGGGCCCGCTCGGCGGCGCTCTCGGCGTCCCGCTCGGCGTCCGTCCCGGGACGAGCGCCTTCCCGCACGCCGCCGCCCCCGCCCCCGGCCCCGAAGGCCAGGCCCCGGCCGCCGAGGCACAGGTCATCGGCGGCGATGTCCAGTCCGGCCTCCTCGATGAGCCGCAGAGGTCCTTCCGTCTCGAGGAAGCCGCCG
>DPMO01000274.1:6202-8906 GCA_003541445.1 Clostridiales bacterium
GAGGAAGCCGCCGGTGACAAGGACACGCGGCCGCAAACCGGCCCGGTCGTCCGGTAGAGGACCTGCCTCGACGACGGCCTCAAGGTCGGCGGCCAGGGTCTCAAGGTCCCTGGCGACCTCCTCACGGTCGAGGACGGTCGCTCCTCTCGCGACGGCGATGAAGGTCGAGCCGGGCAGGATGTCCGGCCGTGCCGAACGCACCGCCGCCAGCCGGCCCAGACCGGCCCTCACCGCGGCCGTGAGGCGGACGGCCGCCTCCAGGCCCTCCCCTGTCACCGGGCGCCCGCCTTCAACAGCCTGCAGCGAAAGGGCGAACCTGGACAGCGCCGCCCTCGTGTAATCCTCGACCCCCCTCCCCTCCAGCCGGGCCGGAAGGTTCAGGAAGTGGAAGAAGGTGCCGCGGGGAGCGTGGATGCGCCATGATTCGGCCGCGGCCCGCAGGGAGTCGCAGGTGTAGGCGAAGACCACCCCGGCGACCTCGGAACCCATGAGGGTCAGGAGGCCGTCGAGACAGGCCCGCGCGAACGAGCAGGCGAAGCTCTGGAGCCGGCTGTCGGCCGGGCCCACCGGCCCGGGCCTGCCTCCGAGCCTCACCGGGTGCAGGCCCGCGGCGAGGATGACCTCCTCGGGCACATAGCCGCAGACGTAGCCGACGGCCGGGTTCGCGCCGGCCGCACGCCGCTCTCGCAGGTAGGAGACCGGGTCTGCCCCCGCCCGGACGAGCCTTTCAAGGGCCGCCCGCGCCGCACCCCCCGCCGTGCGGCAGGGCGGAGGGCCCGCCCCGACCGATGTCCCGACCGACGCCCCCTTCAAGAGCCCTGACCCCCCTCTGACTGCCGGAACATCCTGTCGAAGAGACCCGTCGCCCGACCGGACGGGACCTCCATGGCCCCTTCGGTGCAGAGTTCGGCACAGCAGAAGCAGGAGATGCACTTGGAGGCGTCCACGACCGGGTAGGGGTCGAGGGAGATGGCCTCGGGCGGGCAGTTCTCCGCACAGTCCCCGCACATCACGCAGAGGTCCTCGTCGACCACGGGGGTGAGAGAGCCGAGCTCGACCAGCAACTGGGCCTGCTCCTCGATGGAGACACCGATGGTGCTAGGGAGGAGGAAGTCGGGGATGGGTTCGACCTCGACCGGCCGCCCCTCCCCGTCCATGACCCGTATCTCCTCGGGCCGGAACCGGCCGAGAGGCTCCTTCCCCTGCTCCTCCCGCTCGGCGGCCTTCTGGAAGAGCCTGAGCTGCATCGGGTCGAGACCCATCATCCGGGTGAGAACGGCGTCGACGGCGAGGCCGTCGCGGCTGGCGATGAGCTTGCCCAGAGGGCGGGGCCGGCCGTGGGTCGGGCCGTTCCCGTCCATGAAGTAGAGGGCGTCCACGATGTGGAGGTCGGGGACGCGGAGCTCGTAGATGTCGAGCAGCATCTCGGCGAAGCGGCCGCGGGAGAAGGCGGCCAGGTGGAGCCTTGCCTTGTTCGTCCCGGCGATGTAGCCGAAGCAGTTCTTCACCGCGCCTGTGAGCGTCGTCAGCATGTGGGTCTTGAAGACGGGCAGGTTCACGACCACGTCGGCCTCGAGGATGAACCTCGAGACCACGAACTTGTCCGTGAAGCGGCAGGAGGTCTCGACCTCCACCACCTCTTCCGACAAGTTGCGGAAATGGCCTCCGGAGGCCTTCGCGATCCCGGTCACCTCGGCCGTGTGGAGGGAGTTCCGTTCGACACCGCCGGGATTGTCGCCGACATACGGGTGGCCGTGGAGGTCCTTGACCACGTCCACGACGGCCTTCACCAAGGTGGGGCTCGTCGTGACGTGCATCTCCGGCGGCACCGGAGCCAGGATGTTCGGCTTCACCAGGACGTCCTTGTCGGCGACTCTGGCACCGGTCAGCTCGAAGATGCGGGCGACGGCCTCCCGGAGGGCCTCGGGTTCCGGGTCCGGCCCCCCGAGGTCGATGATGTAGACGTCGCTCTTGTCGTCCGGGTTCATAGACGGCTCACCTTCCTTGCTTCCCCTGCCCTTCACCTGGCAGGCCCGCAGGCCCGCACGGCCCCCGAGGGGCGCCCTCCAGACCCCTCGAGGAGCTTCACGAACTTTCTCTAAACACCCGTTTCCCTTTCGACACGCGGGAGCGGTGACCTTCCGATACCCGAAAGGCCGGAGGCCCGCCGGGCCCACACCCCCGTGAAGGTCGAGCGCACGCTCTTCTCCGACCTGGCACCTGTCCTGGCCGGGGAGCCGACCGTCCCCGAGCCGGAAGCGGAGGGTGCCCCGAGGCTCCTTGACCTCGACGGCAACAAGATACTCGACAGCCTCGACAAGGTCCTCGGCCGGACCGGCCCCGGCGAGAGGATCCCGGTCATCGTGGTCTTCGAGCGACAGGTGGCTCCCGCCGAACTCGGGTTCCTCGGGTCCTTCAGGGTGAACCACACCTACGACAACTTCCCCTTCCTGGCCCTGAGTCTGACGCCGGGACAGGTGAAGGCCCTGGCGGCCGTGCCGTTCGTGGAGCAGGTGGAGTTCGACGAGGAGGTCCGGGCCTTCATGGACACCGCCTCCCACTGGTTCGGGGTGTCCAAGGCCCGGGCCGAGTTCGGGCTCACCGGTGACCGTGACGGCGACGAGAGGACTTACACCAAGGACGACATCGTGATACCCGTGCTCGACACGGGCATCGACCCGGGTCACGTGGACCTCGACGGAGG
>DPMO01000274.1:9073-15247 GCA_003541445.1 Clostridiales bacterium
CCGGTCGACGCCGTACGACGACCACGGCCACGGCACCCACTGTACCGGAATCGCCGCCGGTGAGGGTGACGGCAACTCCGCCTACCGCGGGGTGGCTCCCGGCGCGGCCCTGGTCGGCCTGAAGGTGCTGGACTCCTCGGGCTCGGGCTCGCTCAGCACCATCACCGCCGCGGTCGACTGGTGCATCACCAACAAGGACACCTATCCGGCGGCACCACCTCCTACACCCTTGAGGTCTACGTGCCGGAGGACAACTTGACGCCGTAGGTCCGACCGCGCAACCGCGCGGTCCAGCCCCTCCGCCGAGGGCGCACGGCGGGAGAGCGGGGCGACCGTGCGGGCTTAAAGGTACAGGCCGAAAGGAGAAGCCCCCGGCGGCGCCGTCAGCGCCGCCGGGGGCTTTTCAGCGCTGAAGCGGGGACTGTATAATGGCCTGGAGACCGCGACCATTCCCCGGCCATGAGCTTGCCCCTCCGACCGACGAAGACCTCGGGGACCGAGCCTCTCACCGCCACCGCGAGCCTCTCACCGCCACCGTGAAGGTAGGCCGATGGACCTCATGAGAGAGAAGACGGAAGCCGAGAAAGTGAAAGTGATTGAAGCCAAGGACCTCGTCGTGAGCTACGGGAACCGCACCGCCCTGCAGGGCGTGTCGGTCTCGGCCGTTGAGGGTGCGGTGCTGGGGCTTCTCGGCCCCAACGGCGCCGGCAAGTCCACCTTCGTGAGGGCCTGCCTTGGCCTCCTCTGTCCGGCCGCGGGCACCATCCGGGTCCTGGGGCTCGACCCCGTGGCCCACGGGGAGAGGGTGAGGCGCCGGATAGGGTTCGTCCTGGAGAAGACCGGTCTTTCCGAGGCCCTCGACTGCCGGTCGAATCTCAGGTTCCACGGGGAGATGTACCGGGTCGAGCCCGGGCGTCTGCGGGCGCGCATAGACGAGCTTCTCGAGCGGTTCGGCCTGGCCGACCGCGCCCGCGACCCGGTGGCCTCACTGTCCAAGGGCCTCAAGCAGCGGCTGGCGTTGGCCCGAGCCCTCCTCCACCGGCCGAAGCTCATCCTGCTGGACGAGCCCACCTCGGGCCTGGACCCGGCCGCCGCGCGCGAGGTGCGCGGGCTCATCGCCTCGGTCGTCAGGGATGACGCCACCACCGTCCTCCTCACCACACACAACATGGTGGAGGCGGAGCGGCTCTGCGACACCGTGGTCATCCTGTGCCAGGGACGGGTCGTGCGGCAGCTCGACGCCAGGGAGCTGACCGGCGTGGCCGGCGTCCGGGTGCGGTGCCGCCCGATGAGCCCAGCCCGAGCGGAGGCGATAGTCCAACTGACCGGGGCCGCGGAGTTGCACCAGACGGAGAAGGTCACCGAGTTCGTCTTCGACCCGGCCACCGAGCCGGAGGAAGCGCGGCGGGCCGTGGCTGACGGCGGCGGCGACGTGCTGGAGGTCGTGAGAGGAGCCGGAGGTCTCGAAGAGGCCTATCTCAGCGCCACCGGGAGGAGCGGTCCATGAGAGACGTGCTGCTCGTCTGTCGAAAGGAACTCGCGGAGCTCTTCTCAAGCCATGCCGGCCGCCGCGCCCACCTTCTGACCATGGCCGGGCAGGTCGGCGTCTTCGGCGCTCTCATCCCCTATTTCATGGCCCCGTCGTGGCTCAACGAGACGCCGGTTCTGTCGTTCATCTTCCTGCTCTTGCCGCTGGCCCTCTCGTCGAGCCAGTCGGCCATGGTCTTCGCCGGGGAGAGAGAGCGGGGCACCCTGGAGGCGCTCCTGGCCACGCCCCTCTCGGTGCCGGCGCTCTTCTTCGGCAAGGGCCTGGCTGTGCTCATCCAGGTCTACGGCATCATCGTCTCCTCGACGGCCTTGAGCGTGGTCGTCCTCAACCTGTGGGTCCGCGCGCACGGCCTCGGGGGGACGTTCATGTACTCGGGTCCGGCCCTGTTCGCCCTGCTCGGCCTTTCCCTGGCCTTGGCCGCCCTGGCCACCTCCACGGGAGTCATCATCTCCCTCAGGGCTTCGAGCGTCCGCACGGCCCAGATGACGACCACTCTCCTGTCGGTGCTCTGTCTGTTGCCCCTGATGACTGGATGGGTCACCATCCGGTTCGCCTGGAACGTGGTCCTTCCGGCGACTTTCGCTCTCTTCGCGGCTGCCGTAGTGGTCACGGGCTTCGCCCTGGTCAGGTTCGCCCGGGCGGCCAGCATCAGCGTACAGCGATAGGGAAGGGCACGCCCTCGCTTCCTTCTCAGTAGTGGCCGAGCAGACCATGCCGCCGCGCAACCGCGTCCATCTGGTTGAAGATGAGAACCCCCGCCGACGGCTCCGACCTGACGCTGGACCGACCGCCTCTCCTGCGTGACCGGACACCCGTTGGACCCACACCTCCCCTTCGGTCGGAGTGACAAGGCCGTCCTGCATCTCCACCGTCGCCTCACGGCCCGCACCGGGCGGTCATGAACTCATCAGATAGATATGACGGTATCAGGCAAAGTATCCTTATTTATCCACCGCCTTACCAGGACTGTGTCTCAAATGTCAACGGTTCTCCGCCGGAGGTGGTCACATGCGGCCCCCCGCCGTCTCCAATGGAGGGAGCCTGACTCCCCAAAAGAAGCAAGGTCCGTGCAGAACCCTGCACGGACCTCGAAATCCTGGTGTCCGGAGGGGGACTTGAACCCCCACGGGTTGCCCCATACGCCCCTCAAACGTACGCGTCTGCCAGTTCCGCCATCCGGACACGCACAGTATGGAGGGCTCGGTTCCCGAAAGAACCTCACGCCCGATGTTTTCAAGTGGTGCCGAAGGTGGGATTTGAACCCACACAGGCGCAAGGCCTACGGCGCCCTGAACACCGCGTGTCTGCCAGTTCCACCACTTCGGCCCGAACTCTGGCCTACACTATAGCATACAAGAGCCGGCTCATCAAGACGACCCGGACTCGAGCACGGGACCGTAGAGTCTCCGGTAGGTCTTCAGCGAGGCTATGACGCGCCTCACATAGTCCCGTGTCTCGGCCAGGGCGAGCTTTGCCACCGGGTAGTCCTCGGTCACCTCGGCCCCCGGCCACGGGCTGACGGTGGAGTGCGGTCCCGGTCGGAGCTCGTAGCCGTCCTTCTCCACCCACTCCCTGACCTGCCCGCGGCCGGCGTTGTAGGCGGCCACGACCAGCACCAGGTTGCTCCCGAACTCCTTGCGGAGTTCAGCCAGGTACCACGTTCCGATCATCAGGTTCGTGGCCGGGTCCTTGAGCATATCGGGTTCGAAGTGAGCGAAGCCCAGGTTCTCCGCCGCCCAGCGTCCCGTGTCAGGCATGATCTGCATCAGACCCACAGCGCCCTTGGGCGAGACGGCGCCGGGCCTGAAGCCGCTCTCGGTGCGGACGATGGCCGCCACGAAGAGCGGGTCGAGCCCGTTCCGGTCGGCGTAGGTGATAATCTCTTCGCGGTACGAGAACGGATAGACGTACCTCAAGATGGCCTGGCGTCCGGCGAAAAAGACAACGACGAGCACGAGGAAGACCAGTCCCGCCGTCCGCCACGACCCGGGTATCCTGCCGGCGAGACGCCGCGCGCTCCTGAACATGCTGGAGGATATTCTATGGAACGGCGCCCTACAAGATGCCCCGCCAGGTCAGCGGGGGCACCTTTCTCCGCTCCCTACCTTCCCCACCTGTTCCAAGACCCGCTTCCACTCTCGGACGACCTGGGCGCGGGTCCATCTCATCGAGCCGGTGTTGTCGATGATCACATCGGCGTACCGCTTCTTCTTCTCAAGCGGTATCTGAGCGTTGATGCGGTTCAGGGCCTGCTCGACCCCGAAGTGGTCGCGGGCCATCAGCCGCTGGATCTGCGTCTTCTGGTCCACGACGACCAGCCAGACCTCGTCCACCATGTCCACCATCCCGGCCTCGATGAGGAGAGGAGCGTCGATGACCACGCCGGGAGGGGCGTCCTCACCCAACCGGGCGTACTCCTCAAGCCTACGGCCGATGACCTCGAGGATGCGCGGGTGGGTTATCTCGTTCAGGCGCCGGACGGCTTCCGGGTCGGCGAAGACCTTGTCCCCGAGCCGTCGCCTGTCGATGGTCCCGTCCTTGTTGAGGATGTCCTCCCCGAAGGTCTTCACCAGCTCGTGCCAGGCTTCCGTGCCTGGCCGGATCACTTCCTTGGCCACGAGGTCGGCATCGATCACCGGAGCACCCAACTCCTTCAGCACCCGGGAGACCGTGCTCTTACCGCTGGCGATGCCGCCCGTGAGCCCTATTACGAGCAGGGCCCGACCCCCCTGCCGCGACCGAACGTTCTTGATGCGTCTAGCAAGGCCTTTTACCGAGCCTTCAACGTTTGCCTCATTCTACAACCACCCCCTCACCCGGTCAACCGACGGAAAAGGCCAGGACCGGCTCCTGTCGAATGGTCAACCCCACAAGGCATTCGGCAAACAGGAGAGGAGCTGGCTCGAGTGGTAGAACTCATCATCGCCCTCGTCGTCGGCGCCGTGGCCTTGGCCGCGGGTCTGGTCGCGGCGGCCGTCGGGCTGGCTGTCGGGCTGGCCGCCCTGGCGGTCACGGCCATCATCGTCGTCCTTCTGGCCGTCCCGTTCTCGCTGGTCCTGGGACCGATCCTGGTGAGTCTCCTCCCCATCTTCATCCTCGGCGCCCTGCTGTGGGCCGTTCTCCGGGCCTTCGCCGGGCCACGGAGGCAGGCCCGCCGGTAGGGGGACCAGACCGGGCTTCCGGGACGGGACGTCCGCGGAAGAATCCAAAACGGCCGCCCGACAAACAGGTGGCCGTTTTGCCCTGCTCTCCCGACGTATGGCGCTGTCCCGACCTTGAGAGCCGGCACCCGTAGCCGGACGGCCCCGCACGGGGTCTTACGTGCCGGCTTCTCCCCCCGAACCGAGGGAGTCGGCGTCGACCCTCTTCCCCGACAGCTTCTCGAGCGTCGAGGCCCGCAGGTCCTTCTCTGACGACACCTGGAGGAGCCACTTGCCGCCGCCGAGAGGCCTTATCTCTATCTCCCCCGTCACCCCGTGCCTCTTGATCAGGCGGTTGGCACTGCGGCGCAGGACGTCCTTCGAGTCGAAGACCATCGCGAAGGACTGCAAAGAACCGACCCCCTTTCGTTTCTGAAGGGTCTCCTGACCGGCCGGTCGGAGCCTTCAGCCTGACATCATCATACCTCTTCGGACGCCTCCAGGTCAAACATCTGTTCGGGAGCGGGCCGGTTCCTCGTCGAACCGCTGGCACCGCGGGCAGAAGTACGTGCCTCTCCCGCCGACGACCGTCCGGGCTATCCTGGCTCCGCACCGCGGGCATGCCTCACCCGCCCGCCCGTAGACCCTGAGCCGTCCGGCGTAGGAGCCCTCCCGCCCTTCGCCGTCCACGTAGTCACGGACAGAGGTCCCGCGCAGCTCGATGGCCTCGCCGATGACCTCGCACATGGCCCTGTGGAGCGCCCGCACCTCCGCCTCGGACAGGGACGAGGCCCGTCTCAGCGGGTGGACCCCGGCCCGGAAGAGACACTCGTCGGTGTAGATGTTCCCGAGACCCGACACGAACGACTGGTCCAGGAGCAGAGGTTTGATGCGGGCCTTCCGCGAGGCCAGCATCTTCCGGAAGGTCCGCCAGTCGAGCCCGCCCTGGCACGGCTCCGGGCCGAGACGGGCCAGGGTCTCCAGGGCGCGACGGAGGGCAGGGTCGGCGGGGTCGCCGCCGGTGAAGTAGAGGCGTCCGAAGTGCCGCGTGTCGACATAGCGGAGCTCACAGCCGTCGTCGAGGCTGAAGACGACGTGCGTGTGCCTCTGCCGGGTGGGTCCGAGGTCGGCCCGAGGAGTGCACCAGACAAGCTGGCCCGCCATCTTGAGGTGGACGATGATGTCTCCGCCGCCGGGCGCGGGACCGTCCCGCGCCTCTTCGCCCCCGCGCGGGGACGGCGCCCGGGCCCTCTTCGGATACTCCAGGTGCACGATGAGGAACTTCCCCCGGCGGTCGAGCCCCTCTATGCGGGCACCGGCGACGGCCTCGGTGAACTTCTCGGGACCCGCGCCGACGACGAACTTGGGGCTCAAGACCCGGACCCCGGTGATGGTGCGGCCGACCACGCGGGGAGCAA
Organism: Clostridiales bacterium; assembly: GCA_003541445.1. GTDB lineage: Bacteria > Bacillota > Sulfobacillia > UBA995 > UBA9673 > UBA9673. The sequence goes on from DPMO01000274.1 coordinate 15,181, forward strand.
GGGTCCGCCTGATGGTCTCGACTTCAGGAAGCTCCGGCATCAGACGAGACTGTGTGCCTCCTCATCT
>DPMO01000102.1 GCA_003541445.1 Clostridiales bacterium
AGGATGGAGACGGACCGGATGACATCGCCCGTGAGCAGCCACACCGCCGCCGCGACGACCAGCACCGCCGGGGTGAACCAAGCCGCGAAACGGTCGGCCACCTTCTGACCCTCACCCTTGTTCTCCTGGGCCTCGCGGACGATCCGAACAATCTGGGCCAGAGAGGTCGCCTCGCCGACCCTGTCCGCCATCACCTCTACCGCCCCGCTCACGCTGATGGTCCCGGCGAAGACGGAATCCCCTTCCGCCTTGTCCACCGGCATGGACTCGCCGGTGATGGAGGCCTGGTCGAGGGAGGCGGTACCGCTCACCACCTTCCCGTCCACCGGCACCCGGGCTCCGGGCCTGACCAGGACGACATCGCCCACTTCCACCTCCTCCACCGGAACTTCCCGGTAGCCGCCAGGGGTCTTCAGGAGAGCGGTCTCGGGAGACAACCTCAAAAGGCCCTCGATGGCCTTACGGGTCCGCCGAAGGGTGCGGCTCTCCAGGGCCTCGCCGATGAGCATCATGAGGGCCACGATGGCCCCCGCCCGGAAATCCTCGACGACCACGGTGGCCACCAGGGCCACACTCACCAACACTCCTGAGGTGATGCGACGCTTCCGCCAGGTGACGACGGCCGTGTCCTTGATGATGACCGCGGCGCCCAGGACCGCCCCGAGCAGGGCCACGTCGAACCCCACAAGCCGGTCGAGGCCGCCGTGCCAGCTTAGAAGGAGCGTGAGCAGTAGAACGGCCGGCAGCGCCCACTCGCGGAGGTCCTCCGTCAGGTAGGCCAGCGCCTGCCGCCGGCCGACGGGCCGGGCCGACACCCTGCGGCGGCGACCACCACAGCCACGGTCATCATCGGGGTCGTCGTGGTGATGGATGTCCTTGAGACGCAGCGCCTCAGGCCCGGCTTCGGGCTCGGACAGCGGGTGGGGATGGGCTCCTTCGTGCACAATCGTCCTCCTACGGCCGGACGTTTCGGACAGAGGCGCACGCCACGCCTACCTGCAGGATTGTGTCCTGAAACGCCTGTCGTAGTCTTCCTCCAGCTAGAAGGGCCTTCTTCTGCGAGCCCGGGAGTCCTCCCTCAGCGGAGCCGCAGACCCGCGCACCACTCTACGGCGGCGGGGTGGAGAGGTTAAGAAGGCTGATGTCTGCTGGGCGGGCCGGATACATGAAGAAGCCGGGTGCGCACGGGCGACCCTGTGGGGACCGCATGCACCCGGGCTCCGCTAGGCGACAGTGTCACGCGAGTCGAACGCAAGGAGCGGTCCGCGCTTCGGCTTCACGGCCTCGGCGGTGGGGGCTCCCGATAGCCGGGCCCGGTCGGGTGGTGGTACCCGGGCCCTCCAGGCTCCTGGTGGCCGATCGGGCGGGCCTCATGGTACCCCTGGGCCCGGGGCTCCTGGTACCCTCCCGCCCATCCTCCCGGATGGACGGCCGGGCCCGTCTCGCGGTAGCCCGTCACGCCGGGCGGACCGGCGTACGGAACGGCACCCTGAGTGAAATAGTTCTCAACCCGGCCGATGACCCGGTGGTCGGCCGGCTCGGACGGCAGATACCACCTGTTGGCCACAGCCATCTGCGTGATCTGCTCGTGGGCCTGCTCCTCCTGGTCGCGCATCTGGCGGAGCGTCTGGCGCAGACGCGGGTTGGAGCACTCGAGGGCCGCCTTGGTCACGTCAGCTATGCCGTGCTTGCACATGCTCAGGATGTCCCCGGCGATGTCCTTGTCGTTGAGCTTCACTGAACACCACCCCTCTCTCTCAGGAAAGACTGGAGAGTCTGTCTCGACCGGTTGGCCGAGTCGGCGTGCTGGCGGCAGAAGCTCCTGAGCTCCGGGCTCTCGGCCTGCCCGGCGTAGGCTTCGAGCTTCCTGGCCTTGACCTCACACTCACCGATGAGGTGCCTGAGGCTTTCGAGTTCCAGGTACGTCAGGTGGGTCACAGGCTCACCTCCCGTCCGTCCTGCGGCTGCTTCCAGAGAGGCGGACCCGCCTCCGCCGCGACTCCGTCGCTCTCTAGTAATCCCCGGTTCTCCGTCTGCTAGCCGCGGGCCGCCGCTTCACGCACGGCACCGGTTCCTCCCGGTCGCCGCCCCTCCAACGGCGGAAGGGACGATGCAACTGACCGGATGGGGTAGGAGGGTCGCCGAGACCGCCGAAGAAGCTAATGTCGGCTTTCAGGAGCAGCAGGCCGCCCGGGGCCAGGCGGGAGGCCAGGACGGCCGGGACGACAAGGAGGCTACCCGAAGTGTCGGAGCAGACGGCCAAAGACCTCTTGAAATCCCTCCTGGAAGACCTCCGGCAGGCCGTCGAAGCTGCCCCCCACTTGGACCCGCAGACCCGCCAGGCCCTCGGGAGGCACGTCACCGCTGTGGAAGACGACCTTGCGCAGGCCGGCGACGGAGCCGAAGGACGGGTGCTCCTGCAGGGCACAGAAGAGGCCGGGGAGGTCTACGCGAAGCTCAAGCGGGCCGTCGACGCAGGATACCGGACGGAGAGCGCGAGGCTCGAAGAGAGCCTCCAGGAGTGGGAGCCCAAGCTGAGGAAGCTCGAGGAGAAGGCCTGGGCCCACAAGGAGAGCCACCTCTACGGGGGACGCGGCGCCGGGACCCTGACCTTGCTGTGCCTCATCCTGGCCTTCTTCGCCGGCCTCTCCATCGGCGGCGTCACGGCCGTCCTCATCGTCGCCGCCGCCGTCGTCCTCAGCACGGTGGTCTGGTGCGTCTTCAACCTCATCCTGGGACCGGACATCCAGAAGCCCTACATGGACGTCCTCAGCCGGACCAAGGAACTGTGGCGCTCCCGGCAGGCCCTCGACCAGGCCTACCGCTCACACTGCCTACAGCGGGCCGACCTCGAGCGGCGGCTCCGCGAGGTCAGGCGGACCGTGGAGAGGGCGGCCGGCGCCCCCGAGGGCTGAGGGAGGGCCCAGGGCCGCGCCCCTGCCGGCGCCATACGGCGCTAGCCGCCGGGAATATCGATAGGCAGAGCACACTCGAGGCCTCGGCCGTGCAGGTGGAAACGCAAAATCAACAAAGCCGGGCCGCTCACGTCGGGGGCATCGAATTCAATCCTCGCGGCGCTCCTCCGAAGGAGCTCCTGCCAACGGTCCGCACCCCTGATGTGCAGACTGGTAGACAGTCGTTCGCCCGAGGGGAGCTGGAGCCACTGCCCCCAATAGCCGAAGTAAGGGACGGGGGAGCCGCCGACCCACCGTACGGTGACATAGACGTTGACACGGTCACCCCCTTGCTCTACGGAGTGAAGCACCACCTCGTACTCGTGCCCGGCCATCGTTCGCCCGATTGGCCAGCCGAACGGGTATGCCTCATAGGCGTAGACGACAAGCCCCACAGCCAGAATCGCCCCTGTGAGGACCAGAACCAGTGCTCGCTTGACCCGGGGACTCTCGACCCAAGGCATAAGCCTCACTCCCGAGAGACCCGGTTCCTCGTCCGTCAGCGACGGGCTCATGCAGCCGGCCCGGTGTCCATCACGGCCCGTCCGCCAGGGCCTTCCTCCCCGCCCGGAGCCCCTTCGCACCACGCAGGAGAGCGGCCACCGTCCGGCCCTTCAGCCCCTGGATGGCGGAGGTCGGGTTTATCCTCTTCGGGCAGGCCTCGACGCAGTTGAAGATGGTGTGGCAGCGCCAGGCGCCCTTCTCGTGGGCCACGAGTCCCAGCCGCTCGTCATGGGCCTCGTCGCGCGTGTCGGCCAGCCAGCGGAAGGTCTTCATCATCGCCGTCGGCCCGAGGTATTCCTTCCCCGTCCAGACCGACGGGCACGACGAGAAGCACGACCCGCACAGGATGCACCCGACGTACTCGTCGATCAGCTTGCGCTCCTCCGGAGACTGCGGCCGCTCCTTCTCCGGGTCGGCCGACCTCGTCACGATCCACGGGGCGATGGCCTCGTAGCACTCCCAGAACCGGGTCATGTCCACGACCAGGTCCCTTATCACCGGAAGGTGCGGGAGAGGCATCACGTGCACCTCCCGGTGGCCCTCCCGGAGGAGACGGGCCACCTGGGTCTCGCAGGCGAGGCGGTAAGAGCCGTTGATGAACATGGCGCAGGCCCCGCAGATGCCCTCCCGGCAGGAAAAGCGGAAGGCCAGCGAGCCGTCTATCTTCTCCAGCACCGTGAACAGGGCGTCAAGGACGGTCATCCCGTCAACGTAGGGAATCTCGAAGGTGTCCAGCCGTCCGCGCTCGTCCGTCTCGGGGTCGAAACGGTACACCTTGAGGACCACCCGCTCCACACCGACCGGGGCCCGGCCGGCACGCTCCTCGCTCACTCGGGTCTTCTCGGTCGTCGCCAAAAGGCCCACCTCCTCTTCTAGTAGGTCCTGGCCTTCGGTTCCCACTTGGTGATGGTCACCGGCCGGTACTCGAGCTCCGGGCCGTCCTCGGTCAGCCGGGCGATGGTGTGCTTCAGGAAGTCCCGGTCGTCGCGCTCCCTGTAGTCGGTCCTGAAGTGCGAGCCGCGGCTCTCCCTACGGGCGAGCGCTCCGGCGGCGATGGCCTCCGCCACCAGGATCATGCCCTCGAGCTCCAGGTTCCGCGCCCAGTCGAGGTTGTAGCGGCGGCCGCGGTGCCTGATGCCGATCCTGCGGAAGCGCTCCCGGAGCTCGCGCACCTTGTCGAGGCCCGCCTTCATGGCCCCCTCCTCCCGGAAGAGACCTATGTTGGTGAACATGTTCTCCCGGAGCTCGTCCCTGAGGGCGGCCGGGTCCTCCGGTCCGTCGGCCTCGAGCACCCAGGTGACGCGCCTGGTCGCCTCGGCCATAGCCGCGGCCAGGACCTTCTCGACCTTCTCCCCGCCGACCCCGTCCGCCTCATCCTTCACAAAGCGCGCGGCGGCCGCCCCGGCCCGCCGGCCGAAGACGATGGTCTCGAGGAGGGAGTTGCCGCCGAGCCGGTTGGCCCCGTGAACGCTGACGCACGCGCACTCGCCGGCCGCGAAGAACCCCGCGACCTCCGTCGCTCCGTCCGCGTCCGTGTCGATACCGCCCATGAAGTAGTGCTGGCCCGGCTGGATGGGTATCGGCTCGTGGATGGGGTCGACCCCGGTGAAGTTGATGGCGATGTCCCGGATGGCCGGCAGGCGCTCCAGGATCCTCTCGGCCCCCAGGTGCGTGAGGTCGAGGTGGACGTAGCCGCCGGGGAACCCGCGGCCCTCGTCGATCTCGGTCTGGATGGCCCGGGCCACGATGTCGCGCGGGGCCAGCTCCATGGCCTTCGGCGCGTACTTCTCCATGAAGCGTTCACCCAAGGCGTTAAGGAGGTGGCCGCCCTCACCCCGCGCCCCCTCGGTCATGAGGACGTTGTTGCCGAAGAGTGAGGTGGGGTGGAACTGGATGAACTCCATGTCCTTCAACGGCACGCCGGCCATGTAGGCGACGGCCATGCCGCTGCCGGTGTTGATGATGTTGTTCGTGGACCGGGCGTAGATGCGGCCGGCCCCGCCGGTCCCGAAGACGACCGCTCTGGCCCCCACGGCCTCGAGCCGTCCCGTCTTCAGGTCGAGGGCGACGACCCCGTAGCACCGGCCGTCGGCCACGGCCAGGCTGACCACCTGCCACTCCTCATAGACCTTGATGCCGCGCCTCAAGGTCTGCTCGAACATGGTGTGCAGCAGGGCGTGGCCGGTCTTGTCAGCCGCATAGCAGCACCGGGGGTATCCCGCGCCGCCGAAGGGCCTCTGGGCTATCCGGCCCTCCTCGGTCCGGCTGAAGGGGCAGCCCCAGTGCTCCATCTCGTAGATGCGGGCCGGGGCCTCACCGGTCAGGATCTCGACCGCATCCTGGTCGGCGAGGTAGTCAGAGCCCTTGACCGTGTCGAACGCGTGCCGCTCGGGGTTGTCGTCACGCGCGTCGGGGTGGTTTCCCAGGGCGGCATTGATTCCCCCCTGCGCCGCCACCGAGTGGGAGCGGACAGGGTGCACCCGGGAGAGGACCCCGACCTCACACCCCGCGTCATGGGCCTCGATGGCCGCCCTCAGACCGGCCAGACCGCCGCCCACGACCAGAATCTCGTGGTAGAACAACGGGAACCCCTCCCTAGCCCTTGATGAACGGCACGAGCGCCAGCGCGCCGTAAAGGAAGGCCAAGAGCCCGACGGCCCACAGCCCGGCCGTCACGGCCCGCACGGCACGCTCTCCTGTCGTGTAGTCCAGGATGACGCTCCTCAACCCGTAGAGTCCATGGTACAGGGCGAAGGCCAACAGGCTGTAGACGACCAGCATGTAGGCCAGTCTGTCGAGACGGGCGGAGACGGCGGCCGCGGTCAGCTCGGCGTGCCCGCCCGCGAAGTGGAGGACACAGACGTGGATGCCCGTGACCACGATGAGCCCGACGGCCGTCACCCTCTGCAGGAGCCATCCCCAGACTCCTCTGGCTCCGTTCACGTTCACCCGCCATCCCTCCCTAGCCGAAGATGAGGGGCCAGAAGACCTTGGCCGCCCAGGCGAAGCCGACGGCAGCCAGGGTGACGGCCCCCCAGAAGAGGGCCTTCTGACTCCTGACCCCGATGCCGAGGTCGAAGAGTATCATCCTCACGCCGTTGAGGCCGTGGTAGAGGCCCGCAGCGATGAGAAGGAGCTCCCCGGCGGCGAAGACCGGCGCCTTGAGCGTGGCCATCACCGCGTCGAAGCTCCGCGTCCCCCAGAGCACGCTCGAGATGACCCCGATGTGCATGAACAGGTAGAGGACCATGGCCAGGCCGGTCACGCGGTGCAGGAGCCAGGCCCACATGCCGATGCGTATCCGGCCGGGCCAGAGGTCGAGATCGCTGTAGCGGACCTCCCGCGTCGTCACGAGTCGGTACAATGCGTCCTCACCTCCCGGGATGGTGGGAGCTGACTATCCTATCTCAGCGTTGGCCTTCTCCACGAGCTCGACACAGCGCCGCGCGACCTCCTGCGGGTCGACCTGGACCCGCGCGAGACCCTCCTTCATGGCCTGCTCGGCGACAGCGGCGGCCACGGCAGGGGCCACACGGCGGTCGAACGGCTTCGGGATAACGTAGTCGGGGTTAAGCTCGCTTTCGCTGATGAGGTCGGCCATGGCGTGGGTCGCGGCGACCTTCATCCCCTCGGAGATGTCCTTCGCCCTGGCGTCAAGCGCACCGCGGAAGACCCCCGGGAAGGCCAGGACATTGTTCACCTGGTTCGGGAAGTCCGAGCGGCCGGTGCCGACGACCTTCGCCCCGGCGGCCTTGGCCTCGTCAGGGAATATCTCCGGGACGGGGTTGGCCATAGGGAGGACGACGGGGTCGCGGTTCATGGACCTCACCATGTCCTGGGTCACCGCCCCGGCCACGGACAGCCCGATGAACACGTCGGCGCCCTTGAACCCCTCGGCCAGCGTCTTCACCTTGTCGCGGTTCGTGACCTTGGCCATCTCCTCCTTGGCCCAGTTCATGCCCTCGGTGCGCCCCTCGTAGATGGCGCCTCTCGAATCGCAGAGGACGATCTCGCCGACCCCCATGCCGAGCAGCAGCTTGGCCACGGCGATGCCCCCCGCGCCGGCGCCGTTCATGACGATCTTGACGTCCTTCATGTCCTTGCCGACGACCTTGAGGGCGTTCAGGAGCACGGCTCCGCAGACGATGGCCGTCCCGTGCTGGTCGTCGTGGAAGATGGGGATGTCGGTCTCCTTCTTCAGACGGGCCTCGATCTCGAAACAGCGAGGCGCCGAGATGTCCTCCAGGTTCACCCCGCCGAAGGTCGGGGCGACGAGCTTGACCGTCTCGACGATTTCGTCCACGTCCTTGGAGGCGATACAGAGCGGGAAGGCGTCGACCCCGGCGAAGCACTTGAAGAGGACACACTTGCCCTCCATCACCGGCATGCCCGCCTCGGGCCCGATGTCCCCGAGGCCGAGCACGGCCGTCCCGTCGGTCACGACGGCGACGAAGTTGGCCTTGTTGGTGTACTCGTAGACGAGGTCGAGGTTCCTTTGTATCTCCTTGCAGGGCTCGGCGACCCCGGGCGTGTAAGCCAAGCTAAGGTCGGTCTTGTCTCTCACCGGGACCTTGCTGACGACCTTGAGCTTCCCCTGATGGTCCTTGTGAAGCTTGAGGGCGTCCTCCCTCTGGCCCATGTCGTTCCACGGCTCCTCCCTGAAGAAGTCAGGTCGATGGTGAAGCACAGTCGGAACACGTCGTTTCGGGCGCCCACCCCCCGGAAAAGCAAAATGCGAACAACCACGCGGAAAGGACGGGTCCTCCCGGGCCCGGCCTCCCGGTGGTCGTTCGCCGGGGTTCGTCCGCTTCATCCCGCCGGAGTCGACGCGGTCTCCCTCGCGGCAGGCACGAACGAAGCGGCGCCAGCGTCAACCGGCGGGCGGCCCCCTGCGGGGCTCGGCCGCGTCCCGGCCCCGGGTCTCCCGCCGAGGTTCGCTCCGTACCGGTCTCCGTATATCTTTGCGGCCCGATGCGGTTATCCTCTATCGGTGCGGGCGAACTTGGCCCTGCCCGCTTCGTAGAGGTTGTTCCCCAAGGTGTCGATGCAGACGACGGCCGGGAAGTCCTCGACCTCGAGGCGGCGCACCGCCTCCGGGCCCAGGTCTTCGTAGGCCACGAGCTCGGCCTTCCTCACCCTCTTGGCCGCCAGCGCGCCCGCCCCGCCGATGGCGGCGAAGTAGACCGCCCCGTGCTCCTTCATCGCCTCGACCACGGCCGGGGACCTGGAGCCCTTGCCGATCATCCCCCGGAGGCCCCTGGCCAGGATGGCCGGAGTGTAGGGGTCCATCCGGCCGCTGGTCGTGGGGCCGCACGACCCGAGGGCCTGTCCCGGCTTGGCCGGGCAGGGTCCGACGTAGTAGATTATCTGGCCCTCCAGGTCGAACGGGAGCTCCCCGCCTGCTTCGAGGGCCTCGACGATGCGCTTGTGGGCCGCGTCGCGGGCCGTGTAGACGACACCGGAGATGAGGACCCGGTCACCGGCCCGCAGGCTCCGGGCCGTCTCCTCGGTCATGGGGGCCTCTATCCTGATCGCTTCAGACACGGACTGCTCCTCCTCGTCACAGCACGCGCTCGGCGTGACGCGCGGCATGGCACTGGATGTTGACGGCCACCGGAAGCGCCCCGATGTGCGTCGGGTGGGTCTCGATGTGGACGGCCAGGGCGGTCGTCCGTCCGCCGAGGCCCTGGGGTCCGATG
>DPMO01000004.1 GCA_003541445.1 Clostridiales bacterium
AGAGGAAGAGCACGTCGAGCATCAGTTCGCCGACGATGACGACTCTCCGGCGTCCGCGGCGCGGTGACGAAGCGCCGCCGGCGTCCCCCTTACGGAAGGGGGCCGTCGCGTGGAGGGCTGGAGAGGAAGGCGAAAGCCCCCGGGGCTGACGCCAGCTGGCGGTAGAGGGGCTCTCCCGAGCGGAGGCCCAGGTCCTCGAGGCGGGTCGTCCGCCCCAGACGTGGCTCGGGAGGTTCGGGGTAGTGGTCGTTCTCCACAAAGTAGCTCCGGCCATGCTCCTCTATTTCGTAGTAGACCGCCCCGTGCCTCTCGCGGTAGGGACCGTAGACCGAGCTGAACGACCCGTCGACCACGTTCACCATCACCAGCGGCTCAGGCCCGGGGTTTATGGTCACGTGTCCGTAGCCCGGCGGGACGTAGAGGCAGTCGCCCGGCCCGGCCTCGACGACGGCCACGTCCGCCAGAGCCCCGGGCCCTCCCTCGGGGTCCGGCCTCTGGAGAAGGTAGTGCGCCCGGCCGAGCAGGACCTGGTAGAGTTCCGGGTACGTCAGGCCGTCCCCCGGGCGTGCGCCTCCGCTCCCCGGCACCTCGGGATGATAGTGGCCGGCCGTCTTGACGTACTCCCCTCCCACCAGTCCGGGGCGGAGGACGGTAAGGTCGAAGCGCAGGGAGCGGCGGGAGTAGACGGCGATGTCCTCCGGCCAGCCGATGTTGCGGTACATATAGTACAGCTCCCGCGGGCCCGTCGCCGTCTGGTTGTAAAGGACCGCCCTCATCTCGTCCAGCGTCCTCACCTGCGGGGTCACCTGCGGCAGGCCCTCGGCGAAGACCACGCGGCCCTCGGAGTCCACCCGGAGCGGCAGTCCGGAGAGCTCTCCGAGGTCCTTCGTCCCGTCCGCCGACAAGCGACATCCTCCTTCCGTCTGTTCCCGGGCAGGAAGCAGGGCCCGGTCGGATTAAGACTATGCTCATGAAGATCCTCATCCTGTCCGACGTCCACGCCAACCTGACCGCGCTCGACGCGGTGCTGAAAGCGGAGCAGTCCTTCGACCGCGTCCTCTTCCTCGGCGATGCCGTAGACTACGGCCCCGACCCGGCCGCCTGCCTCGACCGGCTGGCAGACCTTGAGCCGGTCTGGGTCAGGGGGAACCACGACAACGCCGTGGCCACGGGTGCCGATTGCGGCTGCGCCCCGGCCTTCCGGCGGCTCTCACGGGTCTCCCGGGAGTTCACCCGGTCTGTCCTACGCCCCGAGCACCTCGACCTGCTCCGCACCCTGCCGGTGGAGCGGGCGGTGTCTGTGGGAGGCCAGGACTTCTACCTCACCCACGCTTCCCCGGCCGACCATCTCTTCGAGTATGTTTCCCCCACGACCGAGCCTCAACGCTTGGCCCGAGCCATGGAGGCTGCGCCGGACCGGTGCGGGTCATCCTCGTCGGACACACCCACCGTCCCTACCTCCGGCCTTTCAGGGACAAAACAGCCGTCAACCCCGGCAGCGTGGGGCAACCTCGGGACCACGATCCCCGCGCCTCCTACGCTGTCTGGGAAGACGGTCATTTCAGCCTCAAGAGAGTGAGTTATGACGTGGCCTCCACCGTCCGGCGCCTCGAGGAGACCGGCCAGCCGGACGAGGTCGTCAAGGTGCTTGCCGCCGTCCTTCTGCGCGGCGGCCTGCCGTAGACCTCGGGCCCCTACTCGACGGCCACTTTCTGCGGCCGGTTGGCGGCCCTTTCCTCCTGCCGCCGGCGGTAGGCCGCGAGCTGGGCCTCTTCCCGGCGAAGGGCCTCGTCGACGAGGCTCTTCAGCGCGAGGAGGACTTCCCGTCTCGCCCCCGCGGCGTGCTCAACGAACTCAGGAGGCAGACAGTCGAGCATACGGTCCCTGAGAACGCCGAGCCCGAACAGGGCCGCCAACGGGCAGATGCCCCACTGTCCCCCGGCCTCGGCCCGCGCTTCGACCTTGTCCTTTTCCTGGGCCACCCTTATCACCTCTCATTCATTCAAGGTAATCGTCCTCATCGTCCTCGGCGCCGACGGTGAAGTAGGGCTTCTGGCCGCGCAGAAGACTCTGCACGCGGGCGGAGAGCTCCTCCTCGAGACGCTCGTTCCGTCCGGGCCCGCGCCCTTTCACCGTCTCCAGGACCGCCGAGTCCAGGAGCAGCTGGAGGACGGCCAGCGTAGCGACGATGCGCTGGTGGAGTCGACCCCGTCGGCGTACCAGCGACCTGGCCAGGGTCGTCGCCAGTTCGGCCGTCTTATCCTGTTCCGGGCTCTTCCTCTCCTCCTCGAGGGAGAGAAGCAGGATCTCGCGCTCCTGGTCCGAGAGGATACGTTCGTCGATTGCCCTGGGCTCCAACTCTTGCCACCCGTTCCCTTCTGCTGACCCGGTCGACGGGTCAGGTCATGTCTGTCGCCGTCCTGCGGGTTCCCCGTCTTCGGGCTCCGGGTCGGCGAAGGTTATCTTGAGGAGGTCCCCGTCGAACCGGGCCCGCACAACGTCCCGCGCCGTGAGACTTCTCGGCAGGGTTATCGTACGCCTTCTGCCGCCGACGCTCACGACAAGTTCCGACCCCACGCGCGTTATGTCGATGTCGCCCTTCCCGACGAAGGGGAGAACGACGGTGAGGGTGGTCTCCCCACCGGAACGCGTCACCGTCTGGGGCCAGCGGTCAAAGAAGACCTCGGTCGGGTCCCGCTCTCCGAAGCAGTCCAAGGCCATCCGGCGCAGCATGTCGAAGCCGAGGACCTCCCCGTCGTAGAGGGGTGTGGTCAGGATGGGGACCGGCCCGAAGGCCTCCTGCACCTTCCGCATGTGCCTTTTCTGCATGTCCTTCCAGCCGGCGAAGTAGACGTCGGTGACCTCGTCGGGAATCAGCCTGTTGACCACTATCGCGTCGGTCCGGAACCCGAAGAGGTTGAGATAGGTGAAACTCCGTTGGGCCTCGCTGATGACCATGCTCTCCAGGGTCAGGACGAGCCTCACCGAACTCATGGCGGTGTCGGTGAGAATCCGGTGGACGTGGTCCACCTCGTTGAACAACGCCTGGGTCGACTCGAAGACGTCGTCCCCCGGCAGGGGCATGGACACGAGGGGCTGGGCCACGGGCCTGATGACCCGCATGGCCTTCCTCTGCACGGGGAAGATGCGGTCCATCCACCAGCGGAAGACTTCGGGGTAGACGAGGAGCCTCAGGGTCTCCCCTGTCGGAGCGCAGTCCACGATGATGACCTCGTACTCCCCCTGTCTCGCGTGGAGCCCTATCTGCAGGAGGCTGAAGAGCTCCTCCGTGCCGGGGAAGACGGTCAGCTCCTCGATGGTGACCTGGTCGAGGTTCCTGAGGGACAGGAGGCGGTTGAGGTAGTCCTGGACCCTGCCCCAGTTGCGCTCCATCTCGTGCAGGGCGTCTATCTCCTGGGCCCAGAGGTTCTCGGCCAGTTTCCGGGGCTCCGGCCCGAGACGGCACTGGAAGGAGTCACCCAGGCTGTGGGCCGCGTCCGTGCTCATCACGATGGTGCGGTACCCGAGTTCGGCCGAGCGCACGGCCGTGGCCGCGGCGACGCTCGTCTTCCCCACACCGCCCTTGCCCGTGTAGACCAGGACTCTCAAGGCGTCACCCCGTCACTCCAGCCGCGGCCGCGGAGAGGGACGGCAGATTGTCTCCACGACGAAGGTCTCGAAAAAGGTCTTCGCGTGGGACGGCCTCACAACGAGGGCCGTGTCGGCCCCACGTCCGGTCCCCCCGATGGCCACCACGTCGGACCCGTAAGGAATCAGGCCCGCGTCGAGGGCCATGACGGCTATCTCCACGGCCACCTTGACCCCCTGGCCGAACAGACGCAGGGTGTGGGCCACGAGGTGCCCGGGGTACAGGCCGCCGAACTTGCCGGTCACGGCCCGTTCGATGCCACCCATGAGGTGGGTCGTCGTCAAGACCTTGGCGCCGGCTGCGGCCAGGCGCCGGCGCGTGTCCTGGTCCATCTCGTCCTCGCCCGGCGACCTGAAGCCGACGTGGTGCGTGACCACGACCACGTTGGCGCCTTCCATCCCCCTCTCGGCCAGGGCCTCTAGAAGCACCCGGGCCGTCGCCCCCGTGTTCGAGGCCACGACGAAGTCCCGGACTCCGAGCTCCTGCGCGCGGTCGAGGGCCGAGGCGATGGCGGCCTCGGTGTTCTCCGGCCCGGGCGA
>DPMO01000249.1 GCA_003541445.1 Clostridiales bacterium
CTCGTCTCCAAGCAGTGGTTCGTCAGGATGAAGCCCCTGGCCGAGCCGGCCATCAAGGCCGTGGAGCGGGGCGAGGTCAAGTTCGTGCCGGAGCGGTTCAAGAAGATATACCTCAACTGGATGGAGAACATCCGCGACTGGTGCATCTCCCGCCAGCTGTGGTGGGGTCACCGCATCCCGGCCTGGTACTGCGACGAGTGCGGGGAGACCGTCGTCACCCTCGACGAACCCGAGAAGTGCCCGAGGTGCGGCGCGGGCCGCGGCAGCCTGCGCCAGGACGAGGACGTCCTCGACACGTGGTTCAGTTCCGCCCTGTGGCCGTTCTCCACCCTGGGGTGGCCGGACAAGACCCCTGACCTGGACTTCTTCTTCCCGACCTCCGTCCTTGTCACGGCCTACGACATCATCTTTTTCTGGGTGGCCCGGATGATCTTCTCCTCCTACCACTTCATGGGCTGCCGCCCGTTCGAGCACACCTTCATCCACGGGCTCGTGCGTGCGGCCGACGGGCGGAAGATGTCGAAGTCCCTCGGCACGGGTGTCGACCCGCTCGAGACCATCGCCAGGTACGGCGCTGACGCCCTGCGCTTCTCGCTGGTCATGGGGACGGCCCCGGGCAACGACATGCGGTACAACGACGAGAAGGTCGAGGCGGCCCGGAACTTCGCCAACAAGCTCTGGAACGCTTCGCGCTTCACTCTGATGAATCTCGGCGAGGCGGCGGCCGAGCTGGAGGGGGCGGCCCGGGCCGACCTGGAGGAGGCCGTCCGGTCAAGGGGCGAGCTCGCCGACCGGTGGATCGCCAGCCGGTACCGCCGGGTCGTGACCGAGGTCAACCGACTGCTGGGGGCCTTCGAGCTGGGCGAGGCGGCGCGGGCTCTGTACGACTTCATCTGGAGCGAGTTCTGCGACTGGTACATCGAGATGGTGAAGCCGCGCCTTTACGGTGATGACGAGGCGTCGCGGCGGACGGCCCGGACGACCCTCGTGTACGTCCTCGACGGCATCCTCCGGCTCCTGCACCCGTTCATGCCCTTCGTGACCGAGGAGATCTGGCAGCGCCTGCCGGCCCTCGAGGGGGAGCATCCCCCCGAGGTCGGGCACAACCCGCCGCCCGACGCGGCGGGTCGCCCGAGGACCCTGGTCCTGGCGCCCTGGCCTGCTCCGGAGAGGTCCTTGAGGGACGAGACCCTCGAGGAGAAGGTCGGGGTGATCATAGACGTCGTGCGTTCCATAAGGAACCTCCGGGCGGAGTGGAACGTCGAACCCCGGAGACGGGCACCGGTCCTCCTCATCACCGATGCGGCGGGCGGCACGGCCCAGGCCGCGGTCGAGGAAGGGCGGTCGCTCATCCAGGACCTCGCCTCCGTCTCCGAGCTCGAGGTGGTCCCGGGTGCGGCCCGGCGCCCACGGCACGCCGCCGCCGCGGTCACCCGGGGAGTGGAGATATACCTACCTCTTCGCGGTCTCATCGACCTGGACCGGGAGGCGGGGCGTCTCCGCGCCGAACTGGAGGAGGCCACCCGGGACCTCGAGAGGGCCCGGGCCAAGCTGGCGAACCGCGACTTCGTGACGAAGGCTCCACCGGCGGTGGTCGACAAGGAGAGAGGCCGCGCCGCGGAACTCGAGGCGAAGTGCGAGAGGCTCTCCGAGCGTCTGGCCTGGATAGAGGAGTCGCGGGCGGGCTGAAAGGAGTGCTCCCGAGTGGCCTCTAGCTACGAGAAGGCTCTGGACTACATCCACGGCCTGTACCGCTTCGGCAGCCGTCTCGGTCTCGCCCGGCCGAGGCGGCTTCTCGCCGCTCTCGGCGACCCGCATCTCGGTCTCCGGGTGGTCCACGTCGCCGGGACCAACGGCAAGGGCTCGGTGGCGGCCATGGTCGCTTCCATCCTCCGGGCCGCCGGCTACCGTACGGGCCTTTACATCTCCCCCTACGTCGTCGACTTCCGCGAGCGCATCAGTGTCGACGGGGAACACATCGCCCCGGACGAGGTGGCCGAGTTGACCTTCGGCGCCCTCGCCCCGGCGGCGGAGCGGCTGGCCGCGAAGCACGGAGAGGACGGCCAGGTGACGGAGTTCGAGTTCGTGACCGCCCTCGGCCTCCTCCACTTCGCCCGGCGGGCCGTCGACTACCTCGTCTGCGAGGTCGGGCTCGGGGGGCGGTTCGACGCGACCAACGTCATCGACCGGCCGCTCGTCTCGGTCATCACCCCGGTGGGCCTCGACCACACGGACCGTCTCGGGCCGACCCTGGCGGACATCGCGGCCGAGAAGGCCGGCATCATCAAGCGCTCGGCCCCGGTCGTGTCCGGGCCACAGGACCCGGAGGCCCTTCAGGTCATCGCCGCGGCCGCGCGTCAGCGTGCCTGCCCTCTCTACCTGGCCGGCGCCGACCGGGCCCGGCCCGGGGCGCCCGCAGGCACCCCCGGCCGCCTCCTCTCCGGCCGCGCCGTCCTGCGGAAGGCTTCCCTGCAGGGCCAGGTCATCGATTTCACGGGTCCGGGAGGCGTCCAGGAGAGGGGGCTCCGTCTCCCGCTCCTCGGGCCTCACCAGGTCGCCAACGCGGCGACGGCCCTCACCGCCGTCTGCGTCCTCCGGGAGTGGGGCCACGCCCCGGACGTGGGGTCCGGCGCCCTGCGCGAGGGGCTGGCGCGGACGGTCTGGCCGGGACGCTTCGAGGTCTTCGGCGAGGACCCACCTGTGGTCGTCGACGGAGCCCACAACCCTCCCGGCGCGCGGGCCCTGGCCGAGACTCTGCGTGAACTCCTGCCGGGCCGGCGGCTCGTCATGGTCCTGGGCCTCCTGGCGGACAAGGACGCTCCGGCTTTCCTCGCCGAACTCCTCCCGCCGGCCCTTCCGGAGGTGGGCCGTGTGGTCTGCTGCCGTCCCGACAACCCCAGGGCCTTGCCGGCCGCCGAACTGGCCGCCTTGGTCTCGCGGCGCTGCCCCGGGCTCCCGGTCGAAGAGGCGGACAGCCCGGGCGCAGCCCTCGAGCTGGCCTGCTCCCGCGCCGGCCCCGGCGGGGCGGTCTGCGTGGCGGGTTCCCTCTACCAGGTCCAGGAAGCGAGGGAGGCGGCGGCTCGGCTCACCGCAGGAGGGACTGGCGAGGCGGGGGTTGAACCCTCTACGGAGTGCGGGGAGGGGGCCGGCCCTTGACGCCGGGGTTCAGGCGGGTCCAACTGACGTCCCGCGAGCCGCTCAGGTTCCACAACCTGCCGAAGTACCTCGTCTTCACCTCCGCGGAGGAGCTCGGCGAGGCCTACGGGGTGAGCGCTTCGTCGGCGGAGGCGGGTGTGGACTGGGACCGCGAGTTCCTCGTCGTCGCCCAGCGGGAGGAGTGCCCGACAGGAGGCTACTCCATCACCATCGAGGGGCTCAGCCGGCCGGCGCCGGAGGAACTCAGGGTGACCGTGTCGCGGTCCGACCCGGGCCCCGCCGATTTCGTGACCATGGTCATCACCTACCCCCGGGACGTCGTGGCCGTGTCCAGGCGGGGGCTCGAGGGAGTCCGGAAGGTGACCTTCGTCGACCCCGGCGGGAAGGTGTTGAAGACGGTCGAGGTGGACCTGTGAAGAAGGCCGACCCTGCCGTTGAAGACCTGAAGGAGAAGGCCCTGGCGGCCATCGCCCGCCGGCGCAAGGACATCATCCGCTTCGCCGAGGATGTCTACAGGACGCCGGAGCTCGGCTTCAAAGAGGAGCGCACCGCCGCCAGGACGGCCGCCTTCCTGGCCGACGT
Source organism: Clostridiales bacterium (assembly GCA_003541445.1). Classification (GTDB taxonomy): domain Bacteria; phylum Bacillota; class Sulfobacillia; order UBA995; family UBA9673; genus UBA9673. Next base: position 3,739 of record DPMO01000249.1, read on the forward strand.
GGGGCTCGAGGTCCGCACGGGCCTGGCTCTCACCGGGGTGAAGGCCGTCGCTGACGGGCAGGCCCCGTGGAGCGGGAGCCGGAGGATGGGCCCGGGGAAGGAGCGGGGGGAGGAGCCGCCTGGGGAGGCCGCGGCTCCGCCGCGGGTCGCCGTCCTCGGCGAACTCGACGCCGTGGTCTGTCCCGGGCACCCCGCGGCCGACCCGGTCACAGGCGCGGCCCACGCGTGCGGCCACCACGCCCAGCTCGCCGTCATGGCCGGGGCGGCCGTCGGCCTGACCGAGCCGGACGTTCTCCGTGGGCTGTCCGGGTCCGTGGTCTTCATGGCCGTTCCCGCCGAGGAGTACGTCGAGCTCGAGTACAGGTTCAGGCTCCGGGAGGAAGGCAAGGTGGAGTTCCTCGGCGGCAAGTCGGAGCTCCTCCGCCTCGGCGAGTTCGACGATGTCGACATGGCCATCCTCGTGCACAGCGGCAGCGGGCCGGGCCCGAAGATGTCCCCCGGGGGGACGAGCAACGGCTTCGTCGGCAAGTTCGTGCGCTATATCGGCCGTGAGGCCCACGCGGGGGCCTCCCCCTGGGCGGGGGTGAACGCTCTCAACGCGGCGCTGGTGGCCCTCTCGGCCATCAACGCCCTGCGCGAGACTTTCAATGAAGAGGATTCGGTGCGGGTCCACCCCATCGTGACCAAGGGCGGGGACCTCGTCAACATCATCCCGGCCGACGTGCGCCTTGAGACCTACGTCAGGGCCCGGACCATACAGGCGGTCACGGAGACCTCGCGCAAGGTCGACCGGGCCTTCAAGGCGGGCGCCCTGGCCCTGGGGACCACGGTCGAGATCCGGGACGCTCCCGGCTTTTTGCCCATGCTTCCCGACCCGGAGCTTTCCCGGATATACCGCCGGAACCTCGAACGCCTGGTCGGGGCGGAGAACGTCTCCGACGGCGGGCACATGGCGGGCTCGACCGACATGGGGGACCTGTCCCACGTCATGCCGGCCCTGCACCCCTACGGGGCGGGCGTGGAAGGCCGTCCGCACTGCGCGGACTACCGGGTGGTCGACCCTGACCT
>DPMO01000158.1:0-9548 GCA_003541445.1 Clostridiales bacterium
GTGTGTCGCCTCGCCTCGGGCCCGGACCCGGGTGGCGGGTCTCCCCGACACCGGCGGCGGGCTTGAGGAGCCCTCCGGCGGTACAGGAGGTTCGAGCCGACGGGCGGGGAAGTCCCACGCGGAGGTGTCCGATTATGACCGACCGCTTCGCCCGCCTGGAGGAGTTCGTGTTCGACAGGATGACCGAGACCGGACTGCCGGGTCTCAGCCTGGCCGTCGTGGAGGGCGGAGAGACCGTCTACCGCCGGGGCTTCGGCTACCGGGACCTGGAGAGAGGGCTCCCGGCCACCCCTGAGACCCTCTACGGAGTGGGGAGCGTGACCAAATCCTTCACCTGCGCCGCCCTGATGCAGCTCCAGGAGAAGGGTCTTCTCAGCGTGGACGACGAGGTGGGCCGCTACCTCGATTTCGACATCAGGCCGTTCGGCGAGCCGGTGAGGCTTCGTCACCTCATGAGCCACACCAGCGGTATCCCGGCTCTCGGCTACGCCGAGGCCGAGATCCTCCGGGCGGTCGGGGCCGGGGGCGGGGGCAGGCGCCTGCCCGTGGCCGGCCCCGACGACATGCTGACCTTCATGCGGGGCGCCGACGCGTGGGTCGAAGCCAGGCCCGGGGAGCGCTGGTTCTATCTCAACGAAGGCTACGTCCTGCTCGGCGCGGTCATCGAGAAGGTCTCCGGGAGCAGCTATGTCGATTACGTGACCGACAACATCCTGCGGCCGCTGGGCATGGACCGCAGTTTCTTCCGGCGCGAGGACGTGGAGAGCGACCCCGACCGGGCCGTGCCCTACGCCGTCGACGCCGAGCGCCGGTGTCATCCGAAATCCTACCTCTACGGCCGCATCACGAGTGACGGCGGGCTCATCAGCAACGTCTGCGACATGGCCCGGTACATCCTCATGTACCTGGGGGGCGGGAGGGTCGGAGAGAGCAGGGTCCTCTCTGAGGACTCCGTCCGGGCCATGATGGTGCCCAGGGTGGCCGGGCCTTCGGTGAAGCCGGGCGTCCTTCGCGCTGAAGGGTGGGGCGAGAGCCGGGGCGGGGCCCCCGGTGGAGGGCCCGAACCGGAGAAGGGAGCCGCTCCGGGCGAGGCCACCGGGTTCTACGGGTTCGGCCTGCACACGGTCCCCGACTTCTTCGGCCGGCGGCTCGTCGGGCACGGGGGGAGCGTTCTCGTCGCCACGGCCCACATGGCCTTCCTTCCCGAGGTCGGGTGCGGGGTGATGCTCCTGGCCAACGGGGCCGGCTATCCCCTCGGCCACCTCGCCCACTACGCCCTGGCCCTGCTCGTGGGGGAGGACCCCGAGCAGCTGCCCTTCCTGAGGATGGAGAGGCTGCTCGACGGACTCGCGGGCGAGTACGAGACGTTCCGCGGCACCATGCGGGCCACCGTCAGGCGCCGTGAGGACTTCCTCGTCTTCGAGGTCAAGGACGGGTTCTACAACCTCTCGGTGGTCCTGGTCCCGGAGGCCGTCGACGACCACGGCGGGCGGTTCTTCACCCTGAACCACGGGGAGCGCATCCCGGCGGAGTTCCACCGGAGGAACGGGGGAGTGGAGCTGGTCTACGAGCGCTACAAGCTCAGGAGGGTCTCCCCGGGAACTCCCTTCCCGCGGGGAAGGATAAGCCGGAACGCAGGTGGGGCCCGGCAAGAGCGCGGAAGGAGGAACTGAAGACCGGCATGACCCAGGAGTCCGGCGGGCGCACGGTCGAGATACCGGTCAGGGGGATGACCTGCGCCTCCTGTGTCAGGCGCCTCGAGAGGGCTCTCGGGGCGGCCGAGGGCGTCCGCGAGGTGGCGGTGAACTTCGCCTCGGAACGGGCCCGGGTGACCTTCGACCCGTCGAAGACCGACACGGCCCGGCTGGCCGCGGTCATCCGGGCCGCCGGCTACGAGCCGGTGCTGATTACGGGGGCCCTCGAAGAGCCCGCCGAGGCGGGCTCCCGGCCCGCGCCGCGCGGCGCCCCGGACGACGCGGACCCCGAGTCCAGGGCCAGGGAGCTCGAACTCTCCGGCCTGCGGAAAGCCCTCCTCCTCAGCGGTCTGCTCTCCGTGGTCGTCTTCATCGGTTCGATGGGCGGGATGGTCCCGGGCGTGCCGGCCTTCCTCACCGAGCCCTTCGTCCTGTGGGCTGTGACCACCGTGGTCCAGTTCGGGCCCGGGTGGCGCTTCTACCGCGGAGCGGTGGCGGCCCTCCGGCACGGGACGGCGGACATGAACGTCCTCATCGCCACCGGCACTTCGGCGGCCTACGTCTATTCCGCGTTGGCGACGGTCCTGCCGGGCCTGTTCACCTCGGCCGGGCTGACCCCGACCCTCTATTTCGATTCGGCGGCGATGATCATCACCCTCATCCTCCTCGGGCGGTACCTGGAAGCCCTGGCCAGGGGTCGGACCTCCCAGGCCGTCCGACGCCTGCTGGAGCTCAGGCCCCTCACCGCCCGCGTCATCCGCGAGGACGGCCGCCGGGAGACCGTCCCGGCGGAGGAGGTCCGGGTCGGCGACCGCCTGGCCGTCCTGCCGGGGGACCGGATACCGGCCGACGGGGTCGTGCTCGAGGGGCGGTCGGCGGTCGACGAGGCGATGCTCACCGGGGAGAGCCTGCCGGTGGACAAGGAACCCGGTGACGAGCTCATCGGGGGGACCATCAACCTCACCGGCTACCTCGTCGCCCGGGCGACGAAGGTGGGCCGGGACACGGCCCTCTCCCAGATCGTCGAGCTCGTCCGGGAGGCCCAGGGACGGAAGGCGCCCGTCCAGCGGCTGGCCGACACCATCGCCTCCTATTTCGTCCCCGCCGTCCTGGGCGCGGCCGGGGTCACCTTCACGGCCTGGCTGCTCCTGGGCCCTCCGCCGGCCCTGACGCTCGCCCTCCTGAACTCCGTGGCCGTCCTCATCATCGCCTGCCCCTGCGCCTTGGGCCTCGCCACCCCGACGGCCGTCATGGTCGGGACCGGCCGGGGGGCCGAGCAGGGCGTCCTCATCCGCGGGGGCGAGACCCTGGAGCTTGCGCACCGCCTCAAGGTCGTGGTCTTCGACAAGACCGGCACCCTGACCGCCGGGCGCCCCAAGGTCACCGACGTGGTCCTGGTAGGAGAGGGAGAGGCGGGAGACCGCCGTGAGGTCCTCCGGCTGGCGGCCGCGGCCGAGGCGGGCTCCGAACACCCGCTGGCCCTGGCCGTGAGGCGGGCCGCGGAGGAGGCGGGCCTTTCGCCGACCCCCTCTCCGGGCGACTTCCAGGCCGTGGCCGGCCGCGGGGTCTCGGCGACCGTCGAGGGGCGGTCCGTCCTCGTCGGGAACAGGCGCCTCCTCGAGGAGGCCGGGGTCGACGTGACGGCGGCGGCAGAGGCGGAGGCCGCCCTGGCCGAAGAGGGGCGGACGGCCGTTTACGTGGCCGTCGACGGGCGGGTCCGGGCGGTCATCGGTCTGGCGGACGAGCCCAAGCCCACCGCCCGGGAGGCGGTCCGGGCCCTCCAGGAGATGGGGCTCGAGGTGGTCATGCTGACGGGAGACAACCGCCGCGCCGCCGGGGCCGTCGCCCGGCGTCTCGGGATCCGGGAGGTCATGGCCGAGGTCCTGCCGGCGGACAAGGCCGCCAGGGTGTCAGAGCTCCAACAGGGCGGCCGGGTGGTGGCCATGGTCGGGGACGGGATCAACGATGCGCCGGCCCTGGCCCAGGCGGACATCGGAATCGCCATCGGGACCGGGACGGACGTCGCCAAGGAGGCGTCAGACATAACCCTCGTGACCGGCGACCCCCGCGGCGTGGTGACGGCCATCGACCTCAGCCGGCGGACCATGCGCGTCATCCGGCAGAACCTCTTCTGGGCCTTCTTCTACAACGTCCTGGGCATCCCGGTCGCGGCCGGGGCCCTGTTCCCCTTTTTCGGCCGGGCCGGCCTGCTCAGCCCGACGGTGGCCGCCGCGGCCATGGCCCTGAGCTCCGTCACCGTCGTCTCGAACTCCCTTCGGCTCGGCCGCTACCGGCCGAGGTTCGGGAGGGAGCTGGCCGGACGAGGCGGGGCGGCCGGGCCCGGAACGAGGCGACAAGCGAGCCGGGAGGAAGCCGGAAGGGGGGTGGAAGGTATGGCCGAGACGCTCGTCAAGGTGCGGGGGATGAGCTGCGACCACTGCCGGACGGCCGTCGAGAAGGCCCTCGCGGCCCTGGAGGGGGTCAGGGAGGTCGAGGTGAGCCTCCAGCGGGGCGAAGCGGTGGTCAAGCACGAAGAGGGGCGCCCGTCCCTGGAGGAGATGAAGCGGGCCGTGCGGGAGGCCGGCTACGAGGCCTGAGAATGAAGGTCGGTTCGGCGGCACGCGCCCGCGCCGGTCAGACCGAAACGTTAGTTACGGTCTTCTCTACTGGCCGAAAAATGGTTGGCTAACCAGTCAATCATGTCCAAAAAATGTTACAAGGTGTTGCGACTCTCCGGGTGAACTCAAAGTTACATAATTCGCCCTTTCGACCGCCGGGCCGGCCGGGCAGGGAAAGAGAAGCGAGCCCGGCGCCCGACCGGCGGCGCCCGGAGGTGTCTTCACCCTTTGCCGGCTCGAAAGTTCCTCGCCGGGACGCTTCTGTCGCTCATCTTCGTCTTGGCCTTCCAGGGAGCCCCGCCGCCCGGCCTGTGCCTTTCCGGGCTCGAGGGCGTTTCTTCGGCCTCGCTTGTTCCCGTCGGCCCGGGCAGGACCGACTGCGGGGACACCCTGGTCCCCCTTCGGACGACGGAGTCGCTGTGCGCGGCGACCGAGGCGGCCGTCTCGAGGGAGGCGCAGGAGGCGGCGTCCTCGGCCTCCGGGGCCGGGGCCGACGCCGACAGCGACGCAGGCACCGCTCCGCCGGCCGCCCCGGGCGAGGTGTCCGAGGAGGAGGAGGCCGTCGCGGCCCTCTTCCCCGCCGGGCACTACTACGCCGAGGTCCTGGCGGAGGGTGCCGGACCCCCCGGTGGAGCCCCGGCTGAGGCGCTGGCCGAGGACGGGTCCCCGGCGCCCGCGGCATCGGAGTCGTCTGCGGGTGACGAGTCTGCGGGTTCGGCGCCGGTCGCGGAGGCCGCCGCGCCCGAGGCCGCACCGGGCCCGGAACCGGAGCCCGCGCCCGAGACTGCACCGGACCCGGAATCGGAGCCCGAACCTGCTCCAGGCCCTCCGGACGCGGACGGGCCGGCGGAGGACCACCCGGGGGACGGCTCCGGGACGGCCGTCGCCGGGTTCATGAACTACACCGTCCAGCCTGGAGACGACCTCGGCTCGCTGGCGCGACGGTTCGGGACGACGCCGGAGGTCATCGCCTCCGAGAGCGGGATACCGGTCACCCAGACGCTCTATCCGGGCATGAGCCTGCGCGTGCCGACGACCGACCCGGCGAGGGTCGAGCCCCGCGGCGGGGCGGTGGCCGTGCCGTGGTCGGAGGTCAACGAGATGTGGGAGATCGGCACCGTCGCCCAGGTCACCGACGTCTGGACGGGCAACATCTTCTACGTGATGCGTCGGGGCGGATGGGCCCACGCCGACGTCGAGCCGGTCTCGTTCCGGGACACGGCCGTCATGCTGAGCAACTACGGAGGCCAGTGGAGCTGGGCCAGGCGGCCCGTCGTGGTCGTCATCGACGGCCGGCGCATCGCCGCCTCGCAGAACGGGATGCCCCACGGGGGCAGCTCACTGGACAACGGCTTCCCCGGGCACTTCTGCATCCACTTCCTGGGGAGCACGACGCACGGGTCGAGCTACACCTCGAACGGTGTCCCGACTCTGGACCCCGCCCACCAGAGGTGCGTCCAGGAGGCGGTGGGGCACTAGAGGCGGGGACGCCGGTCACGCCTGCCCGGTGAGGGCCGGATGACCGCCGTTCGACTGAACGCTGAGCCCGGCCCCCAACGGGCCGGGCCTTCTGCTCTCATGAAGAGACGTGCCCTCCGCTGTGTTAGAATGCCTCATGGAGGCACATCTTGCGCCGGCGCGCGCCGCCGGGAGGGGGCGGGTCTTTCTGGAGCCGACCGAAGTCTCGATGGAGTGGCTGAGGGCCGCTCTCGAACAGGACGGCTACGTCGCCGACGGCGACATCGTCGTGGCCGTCTACCTCGCTCTGCGCCTGGAGAAGCCGCTCCTGGTGGAAGGGGCTCCAGGGGTGGGCAAGACGGAGATAGCCAAGGTCCTCGCCCGCATCTTCGACACCGATCTCATCCGCCTGCAGTGCTACGAGGGTCTCGACGAGAACAAGGCCCTTTACGAGTGGGACTACCAGAAACAGCTCCTTCGCATCCAGCTCCTGCGGGAGCAGGGGGCCGTCCCCGACGAGAGCCATCTCTTCTCCGAGGAGTACCTCCTCGAGCGCCCCCTCCTCAAGGCCATCCGCGCCCCGAAGCGGCCGGTCCTCCTCATCGACGAGGTGGACAAGTGCGACCCGGAGTTCGAGGCTTTCCTCTTCGAGGTCCTGTCCGACTTCAGCGTCTCGGTCCCGGAGCTGGGGACGATGAGGGCCCGCCAGATACCTGTCGTCGTGCTCACCAGCAACAACGAGCGCGAGCTCTCCGACGGCCTCCGCCGCCGGTGCGTCTACCTTTTCATAGAATACCCGAGCGTCGAGAAGGAGCTCCGCATCATCCGCTCACGGGTGCCGGAGGCGCCGGCCAGGCTGGCCGCCGAGGTAGCCCGGGTGGTGGCCTTCGTGCGCTCGATGGACCTCAGGAAGCACCCCTCCATCGCCGAGACGCTGGATTGGACGCGTGCGCTCCTGGCCCTGGGCGCGACAAGGGTTGACGACGGCCTCGTCGGTGAGACGGCCTCCCTCCTCCTGAAGAACCGGGAGGACCTGGCCCTCTTGAGGAAGGCGGTGGCCGCCGGGGGGTGGGTGGCGGAGGCCTTCGAGCGCCATCCGGCCCCTCCGGATGAGGCGGCCGGCGCCGGCCGGGGGAACAGCGGCGGGTGATGCAGCGCGACCCCGCCGCCGGGCTCGAGGAGAACCTCGTCCGCTTCGTCCACATCCTGAGGCGCCTCGGGGTCCCCGTGAACCCGGCGGAGTCCGTCGACGCCCTCACCGCCCTGGGACTCGTGGACCTCACGGAGCGGCGGCAGGTGAGGTCGGCCCTGCGGGCGACCCTCGTGAAGAGTGAGGACCATCTCCGCCTCTTCGACCTCGCCTTCGACCTCTTCTTCCTGCCGCCGGAGGAACTCCAGGCCCGTGTCAAGGAGCGCCGGGAGGCCAGGTCGGTGCGGGAAGCGCAGGCGAGGAAGGCCAGCCTGGAGCTCCGCTTCCAGGGGGAACCTCTCGACCTCACCCCGGAGCAGCTCGAGACCTACACTCGATTGGGCGAGCTACAGAAGGAGCGCCTGAAGGACTTCCTGGCCGAGTCGTCGGCCGGGCACAAGGTGGACCGGAGCTTCCAGCCGCTCATCGAGAGCATCGTCCGCGGCCACCTGGACCGGTGGCGCCGCAAGCTCGGCGTGAGGCGCCGCCGCACCGAGCACCTGACCGGTGACGAGACCCTCGACACGGTCATCGAGGGGGCCCTCGACGGTCGGGGGGCGTGGAGCGCCGGGAGCGGCGGGGACCCGCTCATGCACGTGGACATGAAGGACATCTCCGACGCCGACTTCCCGCGCGCCGCGCGGCTCGTGGGACGGCTCGCGCGGCGGCTGGCCACGCGCCTGTCGCGGCGCTACCGGGAGTCGCACAAGCGGCGCCGGCCCAACCTCCGCCGGACCATCCGCTCCAACATCAAGCACGGCGGCGTCCTCTTCGACCTCCGCTACCGGGAGAGGAGGGTCACCCGCCCGCGCCTTGTCCTGGTGTGCGATGTCTCCGGCTCCATGGCCCGCTACACGGCCTTCATTCTCGAGTTCATCTTTGGCCTGGCCTCGGCGGTGAGGGGGGTCGAGACCTTCGTCTTCTCCGAGGAGCTGGAACGACTCGTCCTGCCGAGACAAGTCTCGGACCCCCTGCGGGCCCCTGCCGGCCGCCCGGGGGGCAGCGGCGCCGGGCCTGCGCCGGGCCCCGGCTTCCTGGCCTCGGAGATCATCGGGCGGAGCCGTGTCTGGGGGAAGGGCACGGACCTCGGCCGGGCCCTGGAGACCCTCGTCGCCGAGCATGGGCATCTCCTGACCGGGGACGCCGTGGTCATCCTCGTCAGCGACACCAAGACCCTCGGCGCCGACAGGGCCGCGGAGCTCCTCGGGCGCATCAGGCCGCGCGTCCGGGAGATCGTCTGGCTCAACACCCTTCCGCAGGAGGAGTGGAAGGACCACCGCACGGTGGCTCTTTTCGCCCGCCATGCGAGCATGCACGAATGCTACACCCTCGCCCACCTCGAGCGGGTCATCCGCCTGGGGGTGGGGCGGAACGTCAGGCCTCGCTGAAGGCTGACCAGTGGGAGGCCTGGCCCAGGTGCCCGTTCCAGGAGAAACCTCGAAGGAGCTGTCCCAGTCCACGGGGAACTCACCAACACGCCGGCGTGTCGAAGCCGCTTCCGCCCGCACAAAGATACTGACAAGGGAGGCTTGGCCCGTGACCGTCACCCCGGTCAGGTGGAACCCTTGCTTCGTCACTGGCAAGCCGTGCTCCGGCTTTCGGACTGGGACATCCGCATCCGCATGCAGCCAGCTGACTGGCCCAAGTCTGGTGATATCCTGGCCGACCTTGAGGATAAGAAAGCCTTTGTCCTCATAAACGAGTGTCCGGTGAGCGACCGGCTGGAACAGCTGGTGGTCCACGAACTCCTCCATATAGAGCTTTGCGCCATGGACCAGATGCTGGAGGCGCTCTTTCCTGGAGCCGCCTGGAGCGGGAGTTGCCCTGAGACGCCATGGGGCCAGCGTGTGCCCCAAGGTGAATCTCGCAGACGTGTTCTCCTGAGGGAAGGGAATGCGCGACCTTGACAGCCAGCGTGCTCTAAGGTAGAAAGGTATCTGGGCGGTGTACTGCTGTGCTAGTACGCCCAAACACAAGGGGGTGCGCCTGGACCGCTGTTCCATGTGAAACCGACAGCCGGGGTGCCGATTTACAGTCAGATAACCGGACAGGTGAAGAGCCGCATCCTCTCCGGGTTTCTCAAGCCCGGCGACCGGCTGACCTCGGTCCGGGAACTCGCCGTCCGGCTTGCGGTGAACCCCAACACCGTGGCCCGCGCCTACCAGGAGCTCGAGCGGGAGGGCTGGGTCCGCACGGAGCGTGGGCGCGGCACGTTCGTCGCGGACCGGCCGCCGGTGGACGGCACATCGGCCCGGGAACTGGTCGGAGAAAGGATGGAGCTGCTCTTCCGGGAGGCCCAGGACCTGGGCCTTGACCGACAGACCCTTGAAATCCTGCTCCGGCAGAAGCTGGACGAGCTGTGGGCGGGGACGGGAGGTGCCGATGACCGGTCCGATGACGGACGACCTGAAGGTCAAGGGGAACGACCTGAAACAGAAGGCTGCGCGGGACGGTCCTCCCCTCGCGGTGAGGACCCGTGACCTGACCCGCCGCTTCGGGGACCTCACGGCCGTCGACGGCCTCGACCTGGAGGTGCCTGAAGGCAGCCTCTTCGGGCTCCTCGGCCCGAACGGGGCCGGCAAGACGACC
>DPMO01000158.1:9686-9922 GCA_003541445.1 Clostridiales bacterium
CAAGACGACCACCATCCGCATGCTCCTCGGCCTCCTGGCCCCGACGGCCGGGACGGTGGAGATCCTCGGCGGACCCGTCAATCCGGAACGCCTGGCTCAGGTAGGCTACGTCTCCGAGGAACGGGGCATGTACGGCTACATGACCGTCGAGGAGATGATCGGGTTCACCCGCCGGCTCTACCCGACCTGGGACGACCGGGCGGTGAAGGACTATCTCGACCTCTTCCGCCTGCCGC
>DPMO01000093.1 GCA_003541445.1 Clostridiales bacterium
CGTGACCTACCACGACCCGTGCTACCTCGCCCGGTACAACGACGTCTTCGACGCTCCGCGCCGGGCGCTGGCCGCCATAGGGGCCCAGGTCGTGGAGATGACGCGACACGGGCGGACGAGCTTCTGCTGTGGCGCGGGGGGCGGCCGCATGTGGCTCGAGGAGGAGGCGGCCCACAAGGTCAACGCCAAGCGGGCCGAGCAGGCCCTCGAGACCAAGCCCGAGACCATCGTCACCGCCTGCCCCTACTGCCTGCAGATGTTCGACGACGGCCTCAAGGCGGTCGGCGAGGAGCGGGACATGACGCAGGACCTGGCGGAGATGGTCGCGAAGGCGCTGGGGTAGGCCGGGCCCGGCTTTCACGGCGGCGCGCGTCAGCGTCGGGCGACCCGGCCGTGATATGGCCGAGCTCGACCCGAACGACACGCGGAGGCGGGGTGAGGCGATTGGTCTTCGGTATTCTTGTCTCTCTCATCGGGCTCGTGGTCTGGGTCCTCGTCGTCTACTGGATATGGCTCATCCAGGACAGGCTGGGCCGTGTGGCCCGGGACCTCGGCGAGATAAAGGAAATCCTGAGCCGCGGCGCCAGTGAGACGGGAGGCGTCAGCTCCCGACCGGGCGCGGAGGACACGGAGGCCGGGCGGGGCCGGTGAGCCGCTACGCGGGCTGCCTTCTCGGCACCGCCGTCGGCGACGCCCTGGGCGCGCCGACAGAGTTCCTGCCCTGGCCGGAGATAGTCGCACGCTACGGACCCGAGGGCGTCCAGGAGTTCGAGCCCTGGGGCCGCTTCCCGGCGGGCACCTTCACCGACGACACCCAGATGACCCTCGCCACGGCCAGAGGGCTCATCACCGCGGCGGGAAGGGTCCTCGCCGGAGACCACGAGTCGGCCGCCCGAGCGGTCTATGACGAGTACCTCCGATGGCTTGACCTCCAGGACGACCCCTTCCACCGCCGGGGCCCCGGACAGACCTGCCTCACCGCCCTCCAGAGTGGCCGGATGGGCACGGTCGCCGAACCGCTCAACCTCAGCAAGGGTTGCGGCGGGGTGATGAGGGTCGCTCCGGTCGGGCTGGCCCTCGCCGGCCGACCGGACGAGGCCTTCGCCCTCGGCGCGGCCACTGCCGCCACCACCCACGGCCACCCCTGCGGCTACGGCTCCGCCGGCTGCGCCGCGGCCATCGTCGCGCGGCTCATGGCCGCCGAGCCTCTGGACGAGGCGGTCGAGGCCGAGCTCGCCCGCCCGGACCTCGACGACGACACGCGGGAGGTCTGCCGCCGGGCGGTGGAACTCGCCCGGGCCGGGGCCGGGCCCGACGAGGCCCTGGCAAGAGGGATGCCGGCAGGTGCAGGGGGCGACACCGCGCCCGGCGGCACTGCGCCCGGTGCCGGCAGGTCCGGCGGCAGCGCACCGGGTCGACCAGGCACTCCCCGGCACCGGAGGCGCCCGCCCCTCGGCAAGGGCTGGGTCGGCGAGGAGGCCCTGGCCATCGCCCTCTACTGCGCTTTGGCCTTCACCCGGATGCCAGGCGGGCCGGAGGCTGTCTTCCAGGCGGCCGTCCGCGCCGCCGCCAACCACTCTGGAGACACCGACAGCACGGCGGCCATCACCGGCGCCATCCTCGGGGCCGCCCTCGGGGAGGCCGCCGTCCCGCGGCGGTGGGCGGAGGCCGTCGAGGCCGGCGACGAGATACTCGGCCTCGCCAGGGCTATGGCGAAGAAGTTCGAAAGGTGAGGGCCGCGATGGCCCGTGGGGCCGCCCTGCGCTTGGCGCGGGTCGCGGCCCTGTGCTTGGCTCTGGTGACGCCCCTCCTTGACGCACTTGCAACCCGGCCCCCTGGGGTCATCCCGTGCTTGATACGACCCGCAGGTGCCTTCCGACCTTCCGTCGGAAGGAAGGTCCCTAGTGGGAGCTACCGAGGTCCGCTCACCGAACCAGCCCTTCTTGGGAAGGTTGTGGTAGTTGAGAAGACCGAGGTGGAGTGTCGCTTCGATTTCACGCAAGCGGCCCTTGTCTGTCTCGTCCACCGGCGCGAAAGCGAAGTAAGTGCTACGCATCAAAGCTTTTCCCACCTCACGCCTCGCTTCTGGCCCGAATTCGGGGCATTCAGTTTTGGACTCCTCACCCTGTCCCCTGAAGAGCTCATAGATGTCGCCATTAAAGAGGTCCGCCGATTTCGGGAGCCAGTGATCGGGCCGGGCTCTTGTGTAATCACGGAAATGCTGTGCCAGCCGGCCGCCTACCTCCGTCGAAGACCTCCTCGCCCATAACTTCCACCTACAGATATGTGTGGAAAGCCTGTATTGCAAGGCTTAGAATTCGCTACGGAACGAAGGCTTCCTTTCCAACCTCTCCCTTGTGGGCCCCAATCCGCATCACCAAGGAGGGGCGCTCGATTCAGTCCACCCTGGGTCAGGGGGTTGTGCCGCCGTTGGAGGGCGCGGCCCGCGGTCACTTAAGATTGGCCCCCCTATTCAGCCAGGGACGCCTGGGCCGATGCAGAACCTAGCTTCATCAGTTGTGCAAGGAGAAGAAGCTAAAAGGAGGATGACCCCGTGCAGAGTCGCATCGCCGAGGAGCTCAAGCTGCGCCACTCGCCGGTGGCCGTCATCTTCACCGACGAGAAGCCCCGGGGGGCGCTGGAATTCGAGCCCGGGACGCGCGGATGCGTGATAGCCCTGCTCACGGCGGCAGCCCGCGGGAGGACGGCCGCTGTCGGCCCGGAGACCACCGGCTGCGGCGGGGGCCGCATCGGCCTCGGGTTCGAGCAGTCGTTCCGCCCGGGGTTCGAGTACTTCCTGGCCACCGACGAGCACGGCGAAGGGGAGGCCTACATCAAGACCCCCGAGCTCGTCCGGTCGTTCGTGAGGCGGCTGCCCACCTTCAAGAACCCGGCCCGTTGGGTGGTCTTCAAGCCCCTGGAGGAGGTCGCCGGGTCGGAGAGCCCCATGGCCGTCGTGTTCTACGCGAACGCCGACCAGCTCTCCGCTCTTGTGGTCCTGGCGAACTACGGGCGGGAGGGTAACGAGGCCGTCTTCGCCCCCATGGGGGCCGGCTGCCACACCGTCTGCCTCTACCCCTACGCCGAGTCCAGACGCCCGGAGCCCCGTGCGGTGATCGGGTGCACCGACATCTCCGCCCGCCCCCACCTGGACCCCGACATCCTCACCTTCACCGTGCCCTGGGCCATGTTCCGGGAGATGGAAGACAACGTGCCGGGAAGCTTCCTCGAGAAGCCCGATTGGAAGAGGGTGCGGGCCCGCATCCCCGACCAGCCGGTCGAGGCCTAGGCCCGCCGGGCGCGCCGTGTGGGCGGGCCACGACAGGGGCCAGCCCCCTCGGGCCTGAATCTTCCCTGGAGGACCGGCCCGACCCGTGACGGGCCTTCAGGGACCGTCGGGAACCCTCAGGAGCACCGCCCCGCTGCGCGGTTCGAGGGTGATTGCCGTCAGGACCTCTCCGTTGTTGAAAGCGGGGTCGTACTGCCCGGTGATTTTCCGGTACTCCCCACCCAGGTCGACCTCCACCGGCTCCCGGGACGGGTTGACCAGCACGATGC
>DPMO01000024.1 GCA_003541445.1 Clostridiales bacterium
GTCACCGGGGCGGGTGCCCCGGTCCCCCTTCACGTCGGTCATCGCGCCCTGGCAGACAAGATCGGACTCCTGCACGTGGTCGAGGAACCGCCTGAGCCTCTCGTGGTAGGCCGTCCCCAGGTGCTGGTCCATCTCGTAGGTCGTTATATACAGGGCGTTGAGGGCGTCCCAGCCGACGCACCTCTGGAAGCAGACCCCTGTCCGCCGCCCCAGGACCCGCAGGAGCCTCACCTTCGCCACGAGGTCCTCCGTCGAGCGATGGATGTGGGTGAACCGGTTTATGACCCGTCCGTCGGGCCGTGTCGCGCGGGCGAGTTCGCGGTAGGCCGAATCGTGGGCCAGGTCGTAGGTCGCCGCCACCGCCCGGGTCGACGGACCGATGAGCGGATGATCGACGGGCTCCCTCAGTCTTTCCCCCAGATGGTAGGCTCTGAGCTCCCGTCTCCTGAGCCCCTCCAGGTACTCCGCTCCGGTCTTGAGCGTCATCACCGTCTCCCTCCTCCGCCGTACACTGCTCCGGCACTGGGCCAAGTTCACCCGCCCCGCGCCGGACCCTGCCGGGAGACAGGCAGGAGTCTGAAGAAATCACGGAATTCAGGCATCAGGAAAAGGAGACCCATGCAGATGCTTCGAACTACAGTTCTGACCGCCGCCCTTCCCGCGCTGGAAGCCGGGGCGGCGCGGAGCAAGACCCGAACAGAAGCCACACACATCAGAAGGCCGGAAAGGAGGGACAAGATGGCGACGACGGCTGAGATCTTCGAGGAGATGGGGAAGAGAATCGCGGCCAATCCCTCCGCCATCGCAGGGCTCAAGGCCAACTTCCAGTTCGAGCTCTCCGGGGACGACGGCGGAACCTATCACGTCAACGCCGCCGACGGCAAGGCCGAGGTCGGCCCCGGGCCCACGGAGGCTAACGTCACCATCCTCATGAGCGCCGACGACTTCAAGGCGATGGTGGACGGCAAACTCAACGCGACGCAGGCCTTCATGACCGGCAAGCTCAAGATCCAGGGCGACATGAGCCTGGCTATGCGCCTGCAGAGCATCCTCCAGTAGCCGGAGGAGGCCTCGGGCGCCCGGTCCCGGGACGGAAGGTCCCGGGACCGGGCGTACAGAGCCGCACCGGAGGAAGGTGGTCGGTATGTTGCACGGGCTCAGGGTGCTCGACCTGACCTTCTACCTCCCCGGCCCGTACGCCACCCTCTTCCTGGCCGACCTCGGCGCCGAGGTCATCAAGATAGAGAACCCGGCCGGCGGAGACCCCCTCCGACGGCTCGGTCCGGAGGGAGGCACCCCGTCCGGGTCGGTGTTCTTCCGGGCGGTGAACCGGAACAAGAAAAGTGTCACCCTCGACCTGAAGACTCCTGAAGGACGGGACCTCTTCCTGAGGCTGGCCGCGACGGCGGACGCCGTCATCGAGCAGTTCCGTCCGGGGGTCGCCGCGCGCCTGGGCGTGGACCACCGGGCCGTGAGGGAGCGGAACCCCCGTCTCACCTACGTGTCCCTCAGCGGCTACGGCCAGACGGGACCCCTGGCGGGCGAGGCGGGCCACGATATCAACTACATGGCCCAGAGCGGGCTTCTCAGCCTCTTCGCGGAGAGCAGCGAGATGGAGGCCGGCCGCCTGCCCCTTCCCCCCGTCCAGCTGGCCGACCTCAACGGGGGGAACCTGGCGGCCATCGCCCTGCTCACCGGGATGCTCTCGGCCCGCCTCACGGGGAGGGGCTCCTACATCGACGTGTCGATGACCGACGGTCTCCTCTCCCTGATGGCCCTGACGGTCTCCAACCATCTCGCTGGCGGCGGCGAGCCGGTGCGCGAGAACCTGTTCCTCACGGGAGGGGAGCCGCAGTACAACGTCTACCAGACCGCCGACGGCCGCTTCCTCTCCGTGGGGGCCCTCGAGCCAAAGTTCTGGCTGAACCTCTGCCAGGTCCTCGCCCGCGTCGACCCGGAGGGGAGGCCGGCCGAGGCCATCGCGCGCAGCCGCGAGGAGACCGCCCGGGTCTTCGCCCGGAAGACGGCCGCGGAGTGGATGAGCCTCCTCGAGGGACTCGACGTGTGTGTCAGGCCGGTCCTGACCGTGGCCGAGGCCCTGAAGGACCCCTACGTCAGGGAGCGGGGCATGGTCGTCGAGGTCGACGGGCTGCGGCAGGTGAGGCTGCCCTTCTTCCCCGCCTCCTGGGAGCCGCTCGCCCGGCCGGCGCCGCGGCTGGGGGAGCACAACCGGCAGACCCTTTCCTCCCTCGGCGTCGGCGAGGCCCAGCTGCAGGAGCTCGCCGGCCGGGGAGTCATCTCTTGTGAACCGACGAGCAAGCGAGCGAGAGGAGGAACCACCGATGCGTGAAGCCGTCATCGTCGAGGCCGTAAGGTCTCCCGTGGGGAAGCGGAACGGCACCCTCAGCCACATGCGCCCGGACGACCTGGCCGGGCTCGTCCTCAAGGCGCTCGTGGACCGCGCCGGCATCGACCCCGCTCTCGTCGAGGACGTCATCATGGGCTGCGTCACGCCCATCGGCGAGCAGGGCTTCAACATCGCGCGCCTCGCGGCCTTCATCGCCGGCTTCCCCATGGAGGTCTGCGGCGTGCAGATAAACCGCATGTGCGGCTCGAGCCAGCAGGCGGCGCACTTCGCCGCCCAGGCCATCGAGGCCGGGGACATGGACGTCGTCATCGCCGGCGGGGTGGAGTCCATGAGCCGGGTGCCCATGGGTTCGGACGGCGGCACCTTCTCCAGCCGCCTGATGGAGCGTTTCAGCCTCATCCCGCAAGGCCTGTCGGCCGAGCTCGTCGCCGACAAGTGGGACATCAGCCGGCGTGAGATGGAGGAGTTCGCCCTCGAGAGCCACCGGCGGGCCATCGAGGCCACCGATGCGGGCCGCTTCCGTCGGGAGATCGTCCCGGTCGAGGTCCAGATGCCCGACGGTACCACCGTGACCTTCAAGGATGACGAGGGTCCGCGCCGCGACACGTCGCTCGAGAAGATGGCCGCCCTCCCGCCGGCCTTCAAGCCGGACGGCAAGATAACCGCGGCCGTCTCGAGCCAGATAAGCGACGGCGCGGCGGCCCTGCTCCTCATGAGCCGCCGGAAGGCCGAGGAGCTGGGTCTGCGGCCGCGGGCCCGCTTCCTGGCCAGGGCGGTGGTCGGTGTCGACCCGGTGATGATGCTCCACGGGGTCATCCCGGCCACGCGCAAGGTCCTCGCCCGGGCCGGCATGGGCATCGAGGACATGGACGTCATCGAGATCAACGAGGCCTTCGCCTCGGTCGTCCTCGCCTGGAAGAAGGAGATCGACCCGCCGGACATGACCCGCGTGAACCCGAACGGCGGCGCCTGCGCCCTGGGGCACCCGCTGGGGGCGACCGGGGCCATCCTCATGACCAAGCTCATCCATGAGCTCGAGAGGACCGGCGGGCGCTACGGCCTACAGGTCATGTGCATCGGGCACGGCATGGCCACGGCCTCCGTGATCGAGCGGCTGGACGGATAGCCGGTATCACGTGCAGCGCCCCTGAGCGGGGGACCGAGATGAGCCGGGCCGGCGGGAGACCTCTGCCGGCCCTTCGCCGTACCACAACAGTCGGACGGTCGGGGACCCTCCGGGCCGCCTCCGGGCGGGACGCCCCCCTCACCCGGGGCCCTCCAGGTCATAGACCTGGTCCAGGGGAGCTTCGCCGGAAACCCGCCAGGAAGTGCAACTGGCCACCAGGTAGACGGTCTCATCCCCGCACCTGACGACAAGGAGCGGCGAAAGGGTGCCCGGACCGACGACACCCGGTGGGAAGGAGGCTACCATGGCCGAACCGGGGGACGGTGTCCACGGGAACTCTAGGGGGAGCGCGCGGGCTGGTTCGTCGCTAGGCTCCCTCTCGATACGGAGCGGTTGTAGGTCTTCCGGGAAGACGGCGTCGAGCACCTCGATGTCGCTCCTCTCCACCTCCTCAACGTGGAGGCTGTATATGGTCGGGCCCCTCACTTCCGAGAAGCTCATGCCGAGGCTGAGCCTCAGGCCGTCCACGCCCAGCCCCCGTTCCCACGGAACGTTCATCTGGACGGCCGTGAGGTCGATGTCCCTGGTCCGGGCGATGACCATGTTCCCCCGCCCGAGGACCGTGACTCCGGTGGCCCTCTTCACCACGTAGGGAAGCCCCTCGTCGTCCCACAAGGGCCCGAGCGGGGGCTCCCGGGGCACGAAGCAGGAGCGGCCTTCCCCGGTCTCGACATGCACCCCGTCCTGCTGGTAGGCGTGGATGACCCCGCGCCGGTAGTGCGGCAGGCCGAACCAGGTGTCCTCCAGGGTCACGGAGGCCACCTTGAGTTCGAGGGGCTTGGCGCCGGCGAAATGAACCCCCACCGACCACAGTTCCGGCGGCTCTTCTCCGGGACGGGAGGGCACCCAGAGGAAGGGTATCTCCATCGCGGCCTTGCCGTCGACGATGATCTGGGAGCTGTCGATGCGGGCCAGGTACATCCCTGGCGGGGCCGGGGCGGTGAGGTGCCAGACGCCCGCCCAGGCCCCCACGACCGCCACCAGACTGACGGCCAGAGCCTTGGCCAGCGTCAGCCGGAGACGGGCCCGGGCACGGGAGACGACGCGGACGTCCGCGACGGGCAGCTCATCCAGCCCACCGCCACCCCCGGCTCCCCGTCCGGCCGCACCGAGTCCGGCCGAGCGGACGAGCTTGGCCCGGACCCGGCGGCGGTAGTCCAGGACGGCCCGGCACCTCTCACAACCGGCAACATGCTCCTCGACCAGGCGGCTCGTCTCCGGGCTCGTCTCGCCGTCGAGGTAAAGGTCGAGAAGGTCCTCCACCACGGCGCAGGTCATCTCGG
>DPMO01000251.1 GCA_003541445.1 Clostridiales bacterium
GCGAAGGCCCCGTAGGGAAGGCCCCGCCTCCCGTGCCCGCCCGCGACCTCCCCGGCCACGAACTCGGCCTCCTCCCTCTCGTCGGCCGCCTGGTAGTAGATGACAGGGTCCCCGACCTCGTTCTCGGTCCACAGCTCCTTGCCCTTGCGGCGGAGGTTGTGGCTTATCACGGCGTTGGCCGCCCTGAGGATGGTCTTGGTCGAGCGGTAGTTCCGCTCGAGCCGGATGACCCTGGCGTCGGGATAGTCCTTCTCGAACTCCAGGACGTTGCGGATGTCCGCGCCGCGCCACCTGTAGATCGACTGGTCGTCGTCACCCACCACGCAGAGGTTGCGGTGCTCCGCCGCGAGGAGGTCGGCGAAGACGTACTGGGCGTGGTTCGTGTCCTGGTACTCGTCGATGAGGACGTGCCGGAACCGCCGCCTGAGGGCCGCGAGGACGTCCGGGTTCTCCCGCAGGAGGACGACCGCCTTGAAGATGAGGTCGTCGAAGTCCACGGCGTTCCTTTCCTCCAAGAGTTCCTGGTAGCGGGCGTAGGCCCTGGCCGCCCGCTCCTGCCGGAAGTCCTCCGCCCGCTCGGCGAAGGCCGCGGGACCCAAGAGCTCGTCCTTCGCCCGGCTCACGAGGGCCAGAAGACCCCGGGGCGGCCAGCGCCCCGCGTCCCAGCCGAACTCCTCCATGACCTCCTTCATGAGGGCGACCTGGTCGGCCTCGTCGTAGATGGTGAAGTTCCGCCCGAGCCCGACCCGCTCGCCGTAGCGGCGCAGGAGCCGGGCGCAGGCGGAGTGGAAGGTGCTTATCCAGAGAGCGCTCTCCCCGCGGGCGGGGAGGGACGGAGAAGACGGGCCGAGGAGGCGCTCGACGCGGCCCTGCATCTCGCGGGCGGCCTTGTTGGTGAAGGTCAGGGCCAGGATGTCCCTGGGGTCCAGGCCGAAGCGCCGGACGAGGTAGGCGAAGCGGTAGGTGAGGCAGCGCGTCTTCCCGCTGCCGGCCCCGGCAAGGATGAGGAGGGGACCGCCCGTGTAGGTGGCCGCCTCCCGCTGCTCGGGGTTGAGGTCGTCAAGGAAGCCCAGGTCAGGGCTCCTGGCGTCGGTCCGTGTCGAGTCTATGGTCTCTCCCTCCAGGGACAAGGGTCCTTCGACGGTCCGCGGCCCGTCCCCTCCGCTGGCGCTCCGGGCCGGCGGCATCTCCCGGCCCCGCCCGGGCCGAAGCGGCCCACGGGGCGCCCCAGTCACCGCCTCTTCCGCGCCCCCGTATGATTAATGAGACTGCCTGCCCGAACACCGGAGGGGGGTGCAGCGAGTTGCCCGGGACGGACCCGGTCAAGGCCGACGCCTGTACCGTACCCCTTCACCGGCTCCCGCTCCGCACCCGGGGGCGGGTCGCGGCCATCAAGGCCGACGGCTCCGTCAGGCGGCGCCTCCTCGACCTCGGCTTCGTCCCCGGGACGGTGGTGGAACCCGTGCGCCGGAGCCCCTTCGGGGAGCCCACGGCGTACCGGGTGCGGAGCAGCCTCATGGCCCTGAGGAACGAACACGCCGGCAGCATCCTGGTCAAGCCGCTCCTCTAGGCCCGCCGGGCCTGGAGAGAGCCGGGCACAGACACAGACAAAAAGGCCAGAACCGACGGACGTGCACGGAAGGAAGGACAGGAGAGGCCAGACGTGCACGGTGGGAATCTCCTTCGGGGGTGAAGCAAGTGGGGCCGGAGCGTCCCGGCTGCGGGGGCCTTTCCGCGAGACCCGGGGCCGGCTGCCGTCCGGTCGTGGCCCTGGCGGGCAACCCGAACACAGGCAAGAGCACCCTTTTCAACGTCCTGACAGGCCTCAACCAGCACACGGGGAACTGGCCGGGCAAGACCGTCCTCGTGGCCCAGGGGGTGGCCAGGCACCGCGGCCGCCCCTACACCATCATCGACCTTCCGGGGACGTACTCCCTGCTCGCCAGCTCCCTCGAAGAGCAGGTGGCCAGTGACTTCCTCTGCCTCCAGCGTCCGGACGTCACCGTCGTGGTCGCAGACGCCACGTGCCTAGAGAGGAACCTCAACCTCGCCCTGCAGGTCGTGGAGGTCACCGACAAGGTCGTGGTCTGCGTGAACCTCATCGACGAGGCTGAGCGGAGGGGGTACGCCGTCGACGTCCGGGCCCTTGCCGACGAGCTGGGGGTCCCGGCCGTCGCGACCGTCGCGCGCGAGGGCCGGGGCGTGGCCGAACTCCTGGACGTGATAGAGGGCCTCGTCGACGGGACCATCGTCACACGGCCCCGGAGGGCGACCTACGGGCCGGAGGTGGAGCGGGCCCTCGAGCGGCTGGAGTCCCGGCTGGCCGGCAGGCTTCCTCCGGGCGCGGCCGTCCGCTGGCTCGCCGCCAGAGCCCTCTGCGGCGACCAGAGTGTGCTGCGCCTCCTGTCCGACCCGGAGGAGGCCGTCGCAACGTTCCTCCCCCGGACCGCGAGGGGCCCCCTCGCAAAGGCCGAGAACGTCCCGGCCGAGGGGAGGGCCTCCTCTTGACCGAACGGACGAAGGCGCCCCCCCTCACCACGGCGGCCATCACCGACAAACTGGTGGGCAGCCTCTACCGCAGGGCCGAGGAGGTGGCCCGGGCCGCCGTCACCCGGCACGGCGAGGGCTGGGACCCGACCCCGGCCATCGACACCCTGCTCACCTCCCGGGTCACCGGCCTGCCCATCATGCTCTTCGCCCTCGCCGCCGTCCTCTGGGTGACGGTGGTCGGCGCCAACTACCCCTCGCAGGTCCTCACCTATCTCCTCTTCGGCCTCGAGGAGAAGCTCACCCTGCTGTTCGCGGCCCTCGGAGCGCCGGCCTGGCTGCACGGCGTGCTCGTGCTCGGGATGTACCGGGGTCTGGCCTGGGTGGTGTCGGTCATGCTCCCCCCCATGGCCATCTTCTTCCCCTGCTTCACTCTTTTGGAGGACCTCGGCTACCTTCCGAGGGTGGCCTTCAACCTCGACGCCGTGTTCAAGCGGTCGGGAGCCTGCGGCAAACAGGCCCTCACCATGAGCATGGGGTTCGGCTGCAACGCGGCCGGCGTCATCGCCTGCCGCATCATCGACTCGCCCCGGGAGCGTATGATCGCCCTCTTGACCAACAACTTCACCGTCTGCAACGGCCGCTTCCCCACCCTCATCGCCCTCTCGACCGTCTTCGTCGGCGAGGGGACGAAACAGGTCCTCGGCCCGGGGCTGGCCGCGTCCCTGGCCGTGGTCGGCATCGTCCTCACGGGCGTCGCCGTCACCTTCGCCGTCTCGTGGCTGCTCTCGCGGACTCTTCTCCGCGGGGTCCCCTCGTTCTTCGCCCTTGAACTCCCGCCGTTCCGCCGGCCCCGCGTCGGCCAGGTCCTGGTGAGGTCTCTCCTCGACCGGACCCTCTTCGTCCTCACCCGGGCCGTGCTCGTCGCCGCACCGGCCGGCGCCCTGGTCTGGGGCCTCGCCAACACCCCCGTCGGCGGCCACAGTCTCCTCGTCCACCTGGCCTCCTTCCTCGAGCCCGCCGGCCGGCTCCTCGGTCTGGACGGCTTCATCCTGACCGCCTTCATCCTCGGTCTCCCGGCCAACGAGATCGTCCTGCCCATCCTCCTCATGAGCTACCTCTCGGGCGGGACGATGGTCGAGGCGGAAAGCCTGCAGACGCTGGGAGGCGTTCTCGTCGCCAACGGCTGGACCCGGCTCACGGCCCTGTGTTTCATGCTGTTCTCCCTTCTCCACTGGCCGTGCGCCACGACGATCCTCACCGTGTGGAACGAGACGCGGGACCGCCGCTGGACGCTTGCGGCGGTCCTCCTCCCCACGGCCGTGGCCGTGGTCGTCTGTTCGGCTGTGGCCCACGCTGGCGGGGTCCTTGCGGCACTGGCGGCAGGATGAACCGGACCCCCTACTCCGGCGCCAGGGGCAGCCTCAGGCACATCCGGGTCCCACCCCCGGGGCGGTTCTCCGCCCAGAGGTCCCCGCCGTGCCGCCGGGCGATGTCGCGGCTGATGTAGAGGCCGAGGCCGAGACCGTCGGGCATCCTCCCCTCAAGGTTCGTGGCCCGGTACAGCCCCTGGAAGACCGCCTCGAGCTGGTCAGGCGGAATGCCGATGCCCTCGTCCTCGACGACCACCAGGACCTCGCCCGGTCGCCGCTCGACGCCCACCCGGACACGCGCCCTTCCGGGCGAGTACTTGACGGCGTTGCTCAAGAGGTTCGCCAGGACCTCCACGAGCCGCCTCCGGTCACCTCTCACCTTGACCCCCTCCGGCGGCCCGGACACCGAGACCTCCGAGTCGAAAAGGCCTGAGGCGTAGGGGCTCGTGGCCTCGGCGACGACCTCGCCCAGGTCGACTTCTTCGAGGTCGAGCGGGAGTCGGCCGTTCGCGACCCGGTAGCCGTCCAGGATCTCGCCCACGAGGACCTGCAGGCGCCTCAGCTCCTTTTCCGCCAGCCGGAGGCAGGCGGCGACATCGGCCTCCGTGCCCGCCCCCGCGTCCGGCTCCGCCGGCCGCCCCCGACCGTCGAGCCGACCGGTGGCCAGTTGGACGAGGCCGAACGCGGCGGCGAGAGGGTTCCTGAGCTCGTGAGCGAGGACCTGGATGAACTCCTCCTTGGCCCGCTCCAGCCGGCGGAGCTCGGTCACGTCCCGGTAGGTCAGGACGCCGAGAGAGACCTTGCCGGCCTCGTCCCGCAGGGGCACCCCGCTGACCCGCAGGGTGAGTCGGCTCCCGTCCGGCCGCTCGAGCAGTATCTCCTCATCCCGGAAGGTCTCCCCCCGGAGCACTCTTGTGACGGGCCATTCGGCGGGCGACATGGGCGAACCGTCCGGCCGGTAGAGCTTGACCTCCCGCATGTAGCCCATGGGGTGTCTCGGGGGCCACGTCCCGTCCATGATGTCCCGCGCCATGCGGTTCCTCATCAGGAGGGCTCCCTCAGAGGAGACGACGGACACACCCTCGCTGAGGTTCTCGAGGATGGCCCGCACCTGCTCGGCCTGGGACTCGGCCTCACGGCGCCGGCGGCTTATCTCCTCGAGCAGGGCTCTCCTCACCTCGGCCGCCGCCCGGGCCTCGGTGATGTCCATCGCCACCCCGGTGATGATGTAGGTCTCCTCGCCTCCCCCCCGTGGGCGGCGGACGACCCTGCCGCGGCTGCGCACCCACCTCGTGGCCCCTCCAGGCATGATGACCCTGTACTCGGCGTCGAAGACACCTCGCTCCGTCACGGCCCGGCGGGCGGCCTCGAGAACCGTACGCCGGTCGTCGGGGTGCAGACCTTTGAGGAACTCACCGACCAGCATGAAGGAGCCCTCCGGCCGAAGGCCGTGGATGCGGACGAACCCGAGGTCACGGATGTCGACACCTGTGTCCGGGTCGTAGCGCCACGCCCCCATCCCGGCCGCCTCGAGGGCCAGGCGGAGCCTCTCCTCGCTGTCCTGCAGTCTCTCGCAGGCCTCCTTGAACTCGGTCACGTCGCGCACGGCGGCGGTGACCGATTTCACCGAGCCGTCGCGGCCCGGCTCGGGGACCAGCCGGCATCGGTAAGTGCGCGGCCTGCCGCCCCTCGTGGCGGTGAACTCGAAAGTCAGCTCCCGCCCGGTCTTGAAGGTCTCCCGGAGCGCTCTCTCCCAGAGATCGACCAGCTCGTCACCGAACCCGAGCTCACGGCTTGTCCGCCCGATGAACCAGCCGGCGGGCTTGCCGACGGTCCGGCATACGGCAGGGTTCACGTAGATGTAACGGAGCTCCCGGTCGAACCGGGCGATCAGGTCAGGGTGGCTGTCGACGAGGACTCTGAAGCCGTCGTCCACGGTCCCGATGTCGTCCCTCGTCATCCGCCGTCACGCCCGACAGCCGAGTTGACGACGCTGACAACGTCGGCCAGGTCGAAGGGCTTGGTCAGGAGGCCCTGGTAGCTCCCCTCCGCCGGGAAGCCGTCTCCCTTGGGGACCGCCCCCGTGACTAGTATGACCGGCACTTCGCGCAGGCGCCGCTCTCTCCGGATGGCTTCCAGGACCTCCCGGCCTCCGAGCCCCGGCATCAGGAGGTCGAGCAGGACCGCGTCCGGCGGAGGCTCGACCGCCAGCCAGTCGAGAGCCGCGGTCCCGCTCGTGAGCACGGTGACCTTGTGCCCTTCGCCTTCCAGCACCTCGCGGAGGATGAAGCCGATCGACGGTTCATCTTCGACAATGAGGACGCGTGCCAAGAGTCCCCTCCCGGGTGACGGCGGACTTGTCGCACCAGCCCGGAGCACGGGAGAACCCCGGCCGGCGCGCACCGAAGCCGACGAAGCCGGGGGCGGCCGCCCTCCGGGCGAGAGCAGGCAATGGCTAACAGATACGACACGAATTAGGGGATTTCCTGGCGGCCGCGGCAAAAACCTGTCTTAATTCGGCCCCCCGGCGGCCTCTCGGTCCGGCCCCCGGCGCTCCCGCTCCGGGATGCCCGCCCTCCGGTCCCCCG
The DNA here is from genome assembly GCA_003541445.1 of Clostridiales bacterium. GTDB lineage: Bacteria > Bacillota > Sulfobacillia > UBA995 > UBA9673 > UBA9673. The sequence continues at coordinate 6,449 of DPMO01000251.1, forward strand.
GAGGTGTCCGGCAGGGGTTGCCGCATCCCGCACAGTCCCGGGCCTGGCACGGCTCCATGTGGATGAGGAGCGACGTCCGGTCCCAGCGCTCCTCGACGGCCTGCTCGATGCGGTCGGCCAGGTCGTGGGCGTCGGCCAAGGAGCGGTCGGGATGCACGACCAGGTGGAGGTCGATGTGCCGCTCTGGGCCGGCCTTCCTGGTCCGCAGCTTATGGAACTCGACGTACTCGTCCCTGAAGGACTCGACGATCTCCCGGAGGACCTTCTCCTCCTGGACCGGGAGGCGCACGTCAAGGAGGGGCCCGAGCGACTTGAGGATGAGGTCCCAGGCTGCCTTCAGGATGAGGGCGGCCACCCCGAGGGCGATGATGGGGTCGAGGACGGACGCGCCGGTGAAATGGATCACCACCAGCCCCAGGGCGACGCTCGCGGAAGTGTAGACGTCGGTCCGGAGGTGAAGGGCGTCCGCCTGCAGGGCCAGGGAGTCGGCCCTTCGGCCGACCCGGAAGAGATGCTCGGAGACGGCGTAGTTCACGAGCCCCGAGGCGGCCATGACGACGAAGCCGACACCGAGGGAGGCCACCTCCGCTCCACCGAGGAGCTCCCTCAAGGCCTCGGCGACGATCCATCCGACGGCGACGAAGATGAGGAGGGCCTCGACGAGGGCGGAGAGGTTCTCTATCTTGCCGTGCCCGTAGCGGTGCTCCTCATCAGGAGGCTGGCTGGACCGCCTCACGGAGAAGAGAGCGATGAGAGCCGCGGCCAGGTCGAGGCCTGAATGGACGGCCTCGGACATCACGCTCACCGAGCCCATCGCCAGCCCGGCGGCCAGCTTCGCGACGACCAGGGTCGTGTTGGACACCACCGACAGGGCCGCGGCCCTCACCGTGATCTGCACGGGTTCACACCCTTCCGAGGAGACGGGGCTCCCCGCCAGCCGAAGGAACGAGCCCGCCTCCCGGGGAGCCTGACGGCTATAGTCTATACCACGGCCCCAGGACCCTGACCCTGCCGGGTCCTCCAGCGCCGTCGGCCTCCCCTTGCGCAACCCGCTAACTGTTCTCCGGCAGGCCTGGAGCCCTTGGAGCAGGCAACTCCGTCGTTACGTGGAACCTGCGCTCAGGACCGGGTCGCCCCAGGCGGCCGTCCGGGATTCCTAGACCTCACTCAGGCGGCCGCCAAGGAGAGGAGCAGCGTTGCCTTGCCTTCACGTCCCCGGGCCGCCCTCTCGGCCCTGCTCGCCTGCACGGCGCTCTCAGCCACCCTCACCGTCTCCGTCCCCTGTCCGTGGGCCGTGGGAAGATCCGGCCTGGTCCTCGCCCAGAGCCCGGCCGAGCCGGCCGCGGCTCCCCCGCCCCCCGTCACCGTCTACCTGGACGGGTGGAGACTCGACTTCGACGTCCCCCCGCAAATCGTCGATGGTCGCACCCTGGTCCCCTTCAGGCTCCTTTCCGAAGCGCTCGGGTGCGACGTCGACTGGCACGAGGAGACACGTCGGGTCACAGGTCTGGACCCCGTCACAGGAAGAGAGGTCGTCCTCGTCATCGGTGACACCACGGCCCGGGTCGACGGAGAGCCCCGGACGCTGGACGTGCCGGCCATGATCGTCGACGGCCGGACCCTCATCCCCCTGCGGTTCTTCAGCGAGGCCCTGGGGGCGGAAGTCGGCTGGCACCAGGAGACCCGGACCGTGACCGTCACCTCTCCCTGCCGGCCCATGACCGTGCTCGGCTACTACGCCCTGGGCAGCGCCGAGCGAACGAGCTGGGAGGCGCTCTTCGGGCGGCCGTTCCCGGAGACGGGGTTCGGCGCGACCGACATCATCTCCGAGCTGGCCTGCGCGTGGTTCGTCCTCGACCCGCGCACCGGGGCCGTCGTCACCGACGACTCTTACTCCGCCCAGAGGCGGCCGGACTCCTGGGAGACCATCCTCGACGCCGCCGCCGGGGCCGGACTCGAGGCCGAGATGATGGTCCACTGGAACCGGACGAGCGGCGGGGTGACCGACCCGGTCATCTACGACTTCCTGTCAAGCCCCCTGGCGCAGGAGCGGGCCTTGCGCGACATCCTGGCCTACGTGGGTCCGTTCCGCGGCGTGAACCTCGACATCGAGGGTCTCGGCCAGAGGCAGTCAGGCGAAGACCTCGAGGCCACCAGGCGGAAGTTCACCTCTTTCGTGGAGCTCCTGGCCGAGGCCCTTCACCGGCGGGGCAAGACCCTCTCGCTGAGCCTCCACCCGCTGAACAGCTGGTACCCCGGGTACGATTGGGAGGCTCTCGGGCAGGTGGCCGACAGGATCGTCATCATGGCCTACGGCTACGTTCCCGTCGACCGCCCCGAGCCTCTGGAGAAGGTCGTCGAGGCCGTCGACCTCGCCCTCGAGGTCGTGCCCAAGGAAAAACTCCTCCTGGGCCTTCTCCTGGCCAAGGACCTGGAGACGGGAAAGGACATCGGGGAGACGCCGGACACGCTGATGGCGAAGGTGGGACTGACCAAAAGGCGGCGGCTGCACGGGGTGGCCATCTGGCGCCTGAACAACGTTGGGGACGAGAGGTGGACGGCCCTGCGGCGGAGCGTCTCGCGGCCTCCGGTCCTCGAGATCGTCGTCCGGTCCGCGGACGGCGCGGGCACCGAGCGCCGCCTCGACACCACCGGCACTCCTCCGGTCATGCGCGACGGACGCATCTACGTCCCCTTGACACCTGTCCTCACGCAGGCCGGGATCGGCGTCGATTGGGACGGGGAGGCCGGCCGGGCCACCGTGGACCTCGGCTCCACCCGGGTCGTGCTGACGGCGGGGGCGGAGGCGGGGGAAGAACCGGGGCCCGCTCCGGTCGTCGTGCGCGGCACACTCTACGTCACCGTCACCCAGCTCCTGGAACTCCTCGAGAGGTACAGCCCTCCTCCGGGCACCCC
>DPMO01000180.1 GCA_003541445.1 Clostridiales bacterium
GCCGGCCCCAGTAGGCGTCCAGACGCTCGATGGACTGCCTGACCAGGCCCCCGCCCGGGCTCCGGTTCGGGTGGACGGGATGCTCGAAGGCGTTGACCAAGGACCACGGCGCGCCCGACCTCCGGACCACGGCGAAGATGAGACTGGGCGGGTTGTGGGCGGCCATGCTGTTCTGCTTCCCGGACGGAATGGCCTCGGCACTGGAAACCAGGTAGGCCTCGAGTGTCCGCAGGGCCAGGCTTGTGTCTCCGCCGAGGTTGCTCACGAGTTGGTCGAAGTCGACGACCGAGTACCGGTAGTAGCAGGCACTGTTGAACTCCGTGGTACCTATCATCCCGGCCCCGGTGTCCTCGGACGGCTGGAGGTCGTCCACGGCCGTGAAGTAGTCCATCTCCATGGTGACGGCATGGGTCGAGATGGCGTGCGCGACCTGGCAGGAGGCCTCGATGTTCTTGTCGGGCATGTCGGCTATCATCCGGCCGAACAGGGCCAGGTCGGCCGCCTTAGTGCCGTCGAAGAGGACCTTGGCCGCTTCGGCCACCGCCGGAGGAACGGAAAGCGTCTTGCTCTTTCCCTTCTTCCTCCCCTTCCCCTGTTCCTCGGACCCGGCGGCCGTCTCGGCGAGCGAAAGCAGTTCGTCCCAGTTGGCGTCGACGGCGCGGGCGAAATCGGCGATGGCCCCCTCGCCGAGGAAGAGGAGGTACTCGGTCGTCCCGTCATCCTTCAGCGAGAGCTTGGTCCCGGCCTCGAGTGCCGTGCGGGCGACCAAGACGGCCGACTCGCGGTCCCGGCCCTGTTCGACCAGGTGGCGGGTAACGAACTCGACGAGCAGCCTGGTGCGCTTCGCCCGGTTCCCCTCCAGCATCCCGTTCTCGTTCCAGTGCATGCGGATGGCCCGCTTGAGGCACTGGCTGGAGATGCGTGCGCGTCGGAAACCCCCGAACTCGCAGTCCTTCGGGGCGTTGACGTCGTCGCGGTTGAGACACGCCGGAGCGAAGTTCTGTATGATGTGGAGCTCCACTTTCATCGCTCTCTCCTCCTTACAGTCCTCCAGCTCATTAACTCGTTCGACCTCATGCATTGCCTTCGGCCGTAACTGGCGGCCCTATCTGCCGGCCCGACCGACCCTTCGGGCGCCCTCAGGAGCCCGGGCTTCGTCGTGCGCCTCACCCTCTGCTTCCTGAACCGGCCGGGACAGGCTCCAGTAATCCCGGGCCCACTGACGCTGGACATAGCGGGAGTGGTGGTTCCAGCCCATCAGGTCACCGAATAGACGGTGCCAGTCGATCGGCACATCGTGGGCCTTGGCCAGTGACACGGCCTGGCGGAGGTGCCGGGGAAGGTCGTCTCCATGGCAGTTGAGGAGGCCTACGAACCTGCGCTCGGTGCTCTCCGCCCCTGTGCTGGCCGCCACCCTGGCCAAGGCGGTTCCCATGCTCCCCGAGCCGCCGGGCTGGGGATGGAGGGCGAACAACGAGGCCACCAGGTAGTGCACGGCGTCCGCCCAGGGCCTCTCCTGTTCGGCGAGCCAAGGAACAACGTACCTGTGCATCTCCAGCGCACTCCCGGGCGGCTTCCCGAGACCACGCCTGAGAGCGGCGAGCGCGGCTCGGTCATCGGCATCGCGCAGGCGCTCGAGATGCGCCACGAACGGTTGCCTGTCATCCTTCGTCATGGCCATCCTCCTCGACGGACCTAGTGATGCGTCGGAGCCTTCCCTCCAGACGGGACCTGGCCTCGGTCACCAGCTTCAGGGTCTCCCCGGCCAGACCCAGACTCTGGACGGCATAGTCGAAGGCCCTACGGGCGGCATTGTTCACCTCAGCCACCCACTCCGAGAACTTCCCTTCGCTATCCGACGGCAGGTCGGCCAGGAGGATGTTGAAGGGCTGCTCGAGTCTGGACCAGTACTCAGACAAGGCAGACTCGACCACGCTCTCAGGAAGTTCTTCGGGGGCCTCCTCCGGCCCTGAGGCGCGCGGGTCTCCTCTATCGCCGGGCCTGAGGCACCATCTGAGGGCGCCGCCCACCCTTTCCGCGTGGGTCAGCGCGTCCCGCAACCTGGCCACCAGTCCGGCATCGACCAGGTAGGTCGCTGCCACCGGGAAGGTCTCGTGACGCCAGAAGTCCACCTTGGCCTGTCTGCTCCCCAGACCGAAGACGCTGACCCGGTACCTGGCCGACCTGTCGAGCACCCCGCGGGCGGTGAGGTCGGCCAGCCACTTGGCCGCCAGCGGCGGCTTTTCATGAGGCGTTCCGGCGGAGAGAAGGGCCGTGCTGTCCCGCCAGAGAGCCCGGGTGCTGGAGTGTCTGACCGGGTCCCAGGGAAGGTCCCCTGACTTGGGCTTCTTGGTCGGGTTCGCCCGGTAGGCGAAGAAGGGCTCCGTGAAGCCGTCGTCCTCGAGGTCGGTGCCCCCGGCGATGATGCAGTACCTCACCACCAAATCACCGTCCAGGCGTTCAGGGAAGAGGCGGAGTCCTATCGACTGCCAGGTGAGATAGTCGAGGTACCCCCGAGGAGCGCGGGCCGTCCGACCCGACGGCGGGTCTTGCTCCCAGGCCGGGGAGTCATCCTCGAACTGGGCCTCGAAGGGTTCCCCGGCCTCGACATCGTAGGCCACCGTGTTCAGCATGAGGGTCTCGAAGAGGTTCTTCCCCTCGAAGAGGACGGCGGCGCCTTTGGCCAGGGGAGCGGCGGGAACCGCAGGGCGCTCGCCTTTCCGGCGGCTGACCAGTCCCCCCAGGAAGTATGCCTGGTAGGCGACGGCCAGCCGGGCGGCCGCTGCCGCCGGCACGGGTCGAGGTGCCTTAGTGAGACTGTGGTCGAAGAGTGTCGCCCGACTGCCGGCCGAGAGCGCTTGTTTGGTCAGTATCGAAAGCTCGTACCCCTCGTCACCCGCCTCCTCCTTGGGCTTGAGGTTCGGGTTCTGGTAGAAGGGATGGTCCGGGTGGAACAGGTAGAACCTGTCGAAGAACTCCTCGAAGTACCGACCAAGGACGCGGGCATCCCAGGAGCCTCTCTTCCAGAGAGCCGTCCACTCCTCGCGGTTCCGGGGCCCGAAGTTGCGGTGCAGGACGGCCAGCAGGAGCCGGTGGAGCGATGCGCTCACGGGCGGGAAGGGGTCGAAGATCGCCCGGACTTCGTGAGCCCTCTCCAGGGTCTCCTGAAGGCCGAGTTCACAGGTCTCCCCACTGGGCATGAGGCAGGGTATCCATGGCTCGGTCACGAGGTTGAAGGCGGGGTCCACTACGCTTCACCTCCTTGTCCTCTCGAACAGTAAGCCGAGTTCGGGGTCGAGGGTGAGCAGCCAACCGCCCACCTCCGCCTTCCCCGACCGGAAGACGAGCGGGCGGTGGTGTCTCAGGAAGGCGCATCTCTTCCACCCGTCGGGCGGGTCCTGGGAGAGGAGACCCGCCACCAGGCCGGGGTGGGAGACGCGCAGACTGGCCTGAAGGAGCCTCAAGATCAGTCCATCGCCAGGCGGGCGGTCCAAGTCCACCTCCACGTCACCGTTCGGCGTGAGGCACAGCCGCCCTTCGCGTTCGTGCAGGCAAACCACCTCGACGGACATCCCCTGCCTGGTGAAGGCTCTGAAGGCCTCGTGGACGGTCGGGTCGTCCTCCTCCAGCTCCGCGTCCATGCTGTCAAGGACCCGGTCCGCATGAGGATGCTTGACCACCCGCTGGAGACTCTGGCGCTGGTCCTCGCGAATCTGCGCCTCCATCTCGCGCCTGGTTTCGATGAGGTGCCGCCGGAGGGTCTCGTCGACGACTCCGCCCTCGACGGCCGTCTCGTCCGCGGCCTGGTCCTCATATACCTCACGGACGAGCCTGGCGATGTCGTCGGGGAAGGTGATGGAGTCCAGATGCTGCAACGCCATCCACGACCGCAGTAGGATGTACTCATCGTAGACGCGGGCGCTCGGACCGAAATCAGGAAGACCGTCGCGGTCCCCCGGTTCGACCAGCCATAGGCGGGGCCTCCCCATCCCGGGCGGGCGTTCGGCTCGTTCGTGGCGGTGGAGCCGGCCCGCTCGCTGGAGGACAAGGTCCACCGGGGCAACGTCTGTGACCATGAGGTCGAAGTCGACGTCGAGGCTCTGCTCGACGACCTGGGTGGCGACGAGGATGGCCCTTTCAGGCCGCCGGGTCCGGTCCTTGCCGAAAGCGGTGAGGACCCTCTCCTCTCTCGCCATTCGCTCCCCGTGGGGAAAGCGGGCGTGCAGGAGATGGACTTCGACCGCGGCGGTGTCGCCCGCTCCAGCAACGGGCTTCTCACCCGGAGGCCTCCCCCAACCCTTCCGAAGGAGGTCGGTCAGCGCGCGGTAGGCCTCCTGGGCCCTGCCCACGGTGTTGCATATCCACACGGCGCAGCCGCCGGAGATGACAGCCTCCAGAAGCGTGCGGGCGACCTCGTTCGTGTCGTTCGGGAGGCGCCTGACCTCCACCCGCATCGAGCGCCCTCCCTCGAAGCACCTGGACCCCGACCTGCCCGGGGAGACCCAGGTGACCTGCGGGTACGCTCCTTCCTGGCTCTCGGCAGCGCCCACGGCTTCCTTCCCGAGATAGCTCTCCAACAGGCGGCGCCGGCGTCCAGGAGGCAGAGTGGCTGAGAGGAGGATGACCGGGGAGCCCATCGCCGCCAGCCAAGCCAGGAGTCTTTCCACCAGGGTGGAGGTATAGGTGTCGTAGGCGTGGACCTCGTCCACCAGGACGACCTTCCCGGACAGGGCGAAAAGCCGCACGAACCCGTGCCTGACTCGGAGGACGCTGAGGAGGGCCTGGTCCACCGTCCCCACGCCGAAGGGGGCGAGCAGGGCCCTCTTCTTGGGAGCGAACCACTGCTCGGCGACCACCGACGCCCCTTCGGAACCATCCTCGCCCACCCCCGTGAGCCTGACGCGCCGGAGCGGTTCGACGAGGGCCGCATGCCCGTGGACAAGCTGGAGGTTGACGCGTTCACCCGGGAAGGCCTCGGCCAGGAAGTCCCCCACGCGCCCGAACATCTGGTTGCTGGTCGCCTCGGTGGGAAGGGCGAGGTAGCATCCTCTCAGACCCTCACGCGATGACAGGTGGTGCTGCAGCCAGAGCGCAGCCTCGGTCTTGCCTTGTCCCATCGGGGCCTCGATTATGACGAGGCAGGGACCCTCGAGTTCAGGGGCGATGGACAGCACGGCCTCCTGGACCGGGGTAGGAGCGCTGAACTTGAAGACGCGGCAGAAGTCGAGAGGCTGGCCGGGGTCGAGGCCCCGCCAGCCCATCTCGGCCAAGGCCCGGCCTGCGCACTCGAAGGAGCGCTGTCTGTAGTCTTCCGGGTCGAACGAAGGACCCGCGAAGGCGAAGTAGTCCTCGGCGGAACCTATCCAGTCGGCGACAGACGTCAGTCCAGCCAAGAACACGAGGAGGAAGCTGAGGTCCTGGCCGGTCGGGCAAGGCGGAGCCGGCTGGTGCGCGAGCCCGAAGGCCTGAAGGAGGCGCCGGAACAGCTCCCCACGGGCACAGACCCAGGCTTCATCCCCCAATTGAGGACGGCCAAGGTCGCACCACTGGTCGGGACGGGGGAAAGCCCCGTGGTGGCCGCCCACAGCCCTCCCCAGGAGTAGGGCGAAGGAGCGTTCAAACCCATGGGCCTCGAGATGTTTCGAGACGATGCGCGCGGTCAGCGTGCCGTGGTCCACGGCCACCGTGACCGGGAGAAACCTGAGGCCCGCCTTCCGGAGACGCTGCCTGGCCTCTTCCCAGCGCGCCTGGAAGACAGGGCCAGCCTTTCCCAGGTCGTGCAGGCTCGCGAGAAGGGCCGTCCAACGCCCTGCCGTTGGCTCGTCTAACCCGAGGCAACGGGCCACGCGGGACCGCACCGAGGACTCGACGGCCTCCTCCCACAGCTTGAGGGCGACAGCCCCGACGTCGAGAAGATGACAGTAGAGCGGATGCCAGTCCCGGCCAGCCGAGGGGCAAGCCCCACGTTTGCGCGGCTCCCCTCGCGCCTTCTTGGCCCAAAACAGCCGCCAAGCCTCATGCATCGTTCACAGCCCTCCCGCTCCTGTCCGCTCGTGTTCCCAGGTACGGCGGCGTCGTGGAGGCCTGACTGCCCTCTGCCTCCCAGTACTCCCATCATCTCACGCTCCACCGTCAATAGCTGACGGTGTTAGGAGAGAGGGTCGGGGAAGCTCCCTGAGCGTCTTCAGAACCTCCAATCCGGCCGGCCGAGAACTCTAGATACATGTAGCTGTGTCGGGGTGCTACCGGCGGTCGCGGCCTGCCTCAGCGCAGGTCACCCGGTGGAAGGTCAGGCAGTGTCGCGGTTGCCACTATTCTACAGGACGCTCCACCTTCCTACAAAGATGGGCACCACACGCAGAGCTTCCAGGACGCCGGGAACCCGGCGTTCATCAGGGCTGGATGGCGGTGACACAGGCGCTCCTAACCCCAC
>DPMO01000054.1 GCA_003541445.1 Clostridiales bacterium
CTTCCAGTTCTTCAACCTCATCGCCCATCTGTCCGCCCTCGAGAACGTCATGCTCCCGATGCGCTTCACGGGCCGGTCGGGACGCGCCGCGCGCGAGAGGGCGGAGCACCTCCTCGAACTCGTCGGGCTCGCCGACAGGAGGCTGCACCTGCCACCCCAGCTCTCAGGCGGCGAACAGCAGAGGGTGGCCATCGCCCGTGCCCTCGGGAACGACCCGGCCCTCATCCTCGCGGACGAACCCACAGGAAACCTGGACACCAAGACCGGCGAGGAGATAGCACAGCTCTTCATCAGGTTGAACAGGGAACGGGGCCAGACCTTCGTCATCGTCTCGCACGACATGAACCTGGCGAGCCTGGCCGACCGGGTCTTTCACATGCAGGACGGCCGGATGACCCGGGTCACGGCCAGGGACCGCGGATGAGGTGATGTCGGGCGGGCGCGCGGCGGGGCGCGGCGGCATGGACGCGGCGCGGGGACGGCGCCGCGGCGATGCCCGCAGGCGCCTAGCGGCTCGAGGGCCGGTCGGGTGAGGCCCGCTCCGGCTCCGCCTCGGGCTCAACATCCTCCCGCCGGAAGGCGTCGATGTCCGGGACGGCGTCGGGACCCTCGGCCGCCGGAACCTCCTTCCCGCGGAGGAGCCTGAGGGTGAGAAGGTGGTAGGCGAGCTCCCAGGACAGCTCTGAGAAGGGTCCCTCCCGGGCCATGTAGGCGTGAGCCGTCGACCGCACGAAGGTGAAGGCCCGTTCGTGGTCGCCCATCAGGGCCGCCGCGTAGCCGAGGACGGACCAGGGATGAGGGTCGTCCTTGGTCTGGTGGACCCATCCGGGATGCCACTCGTTGAGGTTCTGGTACAAAGCGGCGGCCCGGGGGTCGCCGGGTTCGAGGACCCCGGAGATGACCGGGAAGACCTGCGCCACCGAGTCCGGGTACCACCGGCTCCAGGACGACTTCCGCGAGACCTCGCCGATGCGCAGACCCCCCAGGCGCAGAGTGTATATCGCCCAGTCGTAGTTGCCGCGCTTCGGGTTCCAGAGCCGCCCCTGGACCCCGGCCAGGATGCGTCCTGCCGCCTCCCGCACCGCCCGCGCCTCGGGCTCGCGTCCGACCGAGGAGAGGACGGCGGCGTAATCGACGAGCCCGCGGAAGTTCTCGCAGTTGTCCATGAGGTACTTCTCGACCCGCGCCGGGGTGGCCCAGACGAGACCGTCCGAGTCCTGCAGGCCGGTTATGACCGAAGCCACAAGCTCGATCTCAGGGAGATGCTCCATGACGAACCCCCGGTCCCCCGTGTGGTCGAGATAGACCCTGAGGAGGGCGAGGAAGGTGGCCGCGTAGGAGTCGGCCGAGTCGTAGGTCCCGGTCGGGACCTCGCGCCCGTCAGCGGTGACGCGGTAGTCGTACACCGTCCCGTGGAGTCCCCAGCGGTCGGGCCGGTTGAGGTGGGCGAGGTACCATTCCATGTAGGCCTTGACGTCGCCGGGCCGCCGCTCCACGAGGGCCAGGGCGGCGATGTTGGCGAAATAGGGGACGATCCGGTCTCCGCCCGGCCGCGTGGTGATGGCTCCCGACGGGCGCTGGCACCGGAGGAGAAGCTCGTACGGACCGGGTCCGGAGGCCTCGGGAAGGATGGTCCGGACCTCCGACGCCTCCGGCACGGCGCCGGGCGCAGGCGGAATGGTCTCCGCCGGCACGAAGCGCACGCCGCCGAGGTAGCCGAAGCCGAAGAGGCAGGCGAAGACCAGAGCCAGGGCCACCACCCTCCGCAACCCTAGGATGGGCCGCCGGCCGCTCCAGGCATCCACCTGCCGAACGATGTCGGGGACAGGGCCAAGGACAGGCAACGTTCTACCTCCGCCGCCCCGATTCGTCAGTTAGCTGGGCTTTTCCTGGAGGAGCCGGGGAGTGAAACCCTGCCAGCCCTACCTCTCCGGATGATGGCAGGCCACAAGATGGAGCGGACCGGGCCCGGCGCCGTGGAGCGGCGGGGCCCCGGCGGGCGCCGGACGCGGCCTGAGAGGAGGGCGGCGCGAGAGGCAGCGGCCCTGCGCCCTGGGACACAGGGAAGCGTAGAGGCACCCTCTGGAGGGGCCGCGGGCGGGGTCGACCGGTTCAGGAGGCGGCTGGGCGGGCGGAGGGCGTCTTGCGCCCGGGTCCGGCACAGGGACGGCCTCCAAGAGGGCCCGCGTGTAGGGATGGGCCGGGGAAGTCAGGACCTCGCCGACCGGCCCCTCCTCGACCAGGCGGCCCGCGTGCATGACCCCGACCCGGTCTGCGACGTGGCGCACGACGCCGAGGTCGTGACTTATGATGACCAGCCCGAGCCCGCGTTCCTTCCGGATGCGGCGGAGCAGGTTCAGGATCTGGGCCCGCACCGAGACGTCGAGGGAGGAGACCGGCTCGTCGAGGAAGAGAAGGTCCGGGTCCAGCGCCAGGGCCCTGGCGATGACGACTCTCTGCCTCTGGCCTCCCGAGAGCTGGTGGGGCAGGCGCCGCCCTTCCTCGGCGCCGAGCCCGACGAGCTCGAGGAGGCGAGCCACCTGCTCGAGGCGGCGCCGGGGCGGGCCCTTCCCGTGCAGGATGAGGGGCTCCTCGACGGCCGACCGGACCCTCTGCCGGGGGTCGAGGGCCCCCGCCGGGTCCTGAAAGACCAGCTGGACCCGGCGCCTGAAGACGGAGAGCTCGCGCGGCCGCATCCGATGGACGTCGGCGCCGGCGAAGCGGACGCGTCCCGAAGTCGGCCTGATGAGAGCGAGGCCCAGGCGCGCGAGGGTGGTCTTGCCGCACCCCGACTCCCCGACGAGGGCGTAGGACTCCCCGCGGCCGACGCTGAAGGTCACGTCATCCACGGCCAGGCGCCGGCCGGCG
>DPMO01000195.1 GCA_003541445.1 Clostridiales bacterium
CCGGCGGCGTTCGAGTAGACCGGGAAGCGCGGGGTCCTGACCGACGCGGTCGCCAACAGGGCCGCCAGGCGCCGGCCGGCCCGGCCCATGAGCGGGCTGTGGAACGGGCCGCTCACCTTCAGGGGGACGACCCTCCCCCCTTGCGACGCGCTGAGCCCGGCCGCGACCTTCAGGGCCCCCTGCTCGCCGGAGATGACGCACTGCCCGGGGGCGTTGTAGTTGGCCACCCACACCCGGCCCGCACCGCTCGAGGTGCTCTCACGGCAGAGGGACTCCACCACCCCGCGCTCAAGGCCCAGCACGGCGCACATCCCCCCGCGGTGGTCGCGGGCGGCCTCCTCCATGTAGCGGCCGCGCCAGGTCACAAGCCTCAGGACGTCCTCGTCGTCGAGGACCCCGGCCGCGGCCAGCGCGGTGTACTCCCCCAGGCTGAGCCCGGCGGCAAAGGCCGGGACGAAGCCCGGCAGCTCTGTGACGAGCGCGCGCCAGGCCGCCAGGCTGGCGGCGACAAGAGCCGGCTGGGTGATGTCCGTGCGGGCCAGCACCCGCGGGGAGGCGTTCTCGATGAGGGAGGTGAGCCGGAAGCCCGCGACCCTGTCCGCGGTGCGCATGACCCTGCCGGCGGTGAAGGGATAGGCACGGGCCAGGTCGAGGCCCATTCCCGGATGTTGCGCACCCTGGCCCGGGAAGAGCACGGCCACTTTGGTCCTCGGCGTTTCGACCACAGGTCTCACTTGATGGTCCCTCCCGTCTCGCCCAGTCTTCGGAGCACGGCTTCACCCTCTCGGACCAGCCCGGACACGATGGCGGCCGCGGGCTCGACCGAACGGACCAGACCCGCCGCCTGCCCCGCCAGGACCGTCCCGCGGGCCACGTCACCCTCGAGGGCGGCGGCCCGGTAGCGCCCCATCCCGAACTCCTCGAGCTCCGTGGGACTGGCGCCCCGAGCCTCGAGCCTCTCGTACTCCCGCGTGAGGCGGTTCCGGATGGCCCGCACCGGGTGGCCGGTGGAGCGGCCGGTCACGGCCGTGGCCCGGTCCCCGGCCTTGAGGACGGTCTCCTTGTAGGCCGGGTGGGCCACACACTCGACGGCGCAGATGAACCTTGTCCCCACCTGCACACCGTCCGCCCCGAGGGCCAGGGCGGCCGCCAGGCCGCGCCCGTCGGCGATGCCCCCGGCCGCGACCACCGGCACGGAGCCCCCGACCGCGTCGACGACCTGGGGGACCAGCGCCATCGTGGAGGTCTCGCCGATGTGTCCTCCGGCTTCGGAGCCCTCGGCGATGACCGCGTCCGCTCCGGCCCGGACCAGGCGCACCGCCAGGGCCACCGAGGACACGACCGGGATGACCCGGACCCCGGCCTCCTTCAGGGGCCCGATATGCGGCCCGGGGTTGCCCGCCCCCGTGGTGACCACGGGGACCCCCTCGCGACGGACAAGCTCGATGACCTCGAGAGCGTGCGGCGAGACGAGGAGGATGTTGACGCCGAAGGGCCTGTCGGTCATGGCCCTCACCTTGCGGACCTGCGCGGCCACCCAGGAGGCGGGGGCGTTTCCCGCGCCTATGATGCCGAGCCCGCCCGCCGCCGAGACGGCCCCGGCCAGTTCGGCCGTCCCCAGCCAGGCCATCCCCCCCTGGAACACGGGATAGTCGAGGTCCAGGAGTGCGGTCAGTCTTCTACCGAGTGGAGTTTTCATGCCGTGCGTCGCACCCTTCCATGAGGGTCTGAGTCCGTTGCGCCCGGACGGTTGCCGGAACGCGGGCGCAGGGATGAGGGATGCCCGCAGGAGCGCGGGCCGCGGCCGCCTCCCAGCGGAGGACGGCTCCACCGTAGGTCAGCCCCGCCCCGAAGGCGACCAGAAGGACCGTGTCCCCCGGGCGGAGCCGCCCCCCGCGGCGGGCCTCGTCGAGGGAGACCGGGATGGAGGCCGAAGAGATGTTCCCGTAGGTCTCGATGGTGTGGAAGACCTTCTCCGGCGGTATCCCCAGCAGGCGCACGGCGGTGTCGATGATGCGCGTGTTCGCCTGGTGGGGGATGAAGAGGTCCACGTCCGAGACCCGGAGGCCGGCCCGGTGCAGGCTCTCCTTGACGGCCGACACCATGGCCCGGACGGCGAAGCGGAACACTTCCCGACCGTCCATGTGGATGAAGTGCTGGCGTGAGGCGACCGTCTCCATGTCCGCCGGGCGGCGCGAGCCGCCCGCGGGAAGCCGGAGAATGCCCGCCCCCCTCCCGTCGGCGGCCAGGTACACCGACAGGAGTCCGCCGCCGGCCGAGGTCGCCCGCCGCACGACGGCCGCCCCCGCCCCGTCGCCGAACAGGACGCACGTGGACCTGTCCTGGTAGTCGGTGATGCGGGAGAGCGTCTCGGCCCCCACGACGAGGACCGTCCTGAAGCGCCCCGAGGCCAGGAAGCCCTCCGCGGCGGCCAGGCCGTAGATGAAGCCGGTGCAGGCCGCCCCCAGGTCCATGGCCGCCGCCCTCCGGGCGCCCAAGGCGTCCTGGAGCAGACAGGCGGTCGACGGGAACGGCATGTCGGGAGTGACCGTCCCGACGATGATGAGGTCCAGGTCGGCAGGGTCCATCCCCGCGTCCGAGAGGGCCTTCCGCGAGGCGGCCAGGGCAAGGTCGGAGGTCGCCTCGTGGGGAGCGGCCAGGCGCCGCTGACGGATCCCGGTCCGTTCGACGATCCACTCGTCGGAGGTCTCCACCATCCGCTCGAGGTCGCCGTTCGTCAGGACACGTCCCGGAAGGGCCGAACCCAGGCCGGCTAGGGTGACGAAGGTGTCTCGATACGGCATGCAGTCCCCCCCCCGGGGTCTTCCAGCAGGCCGGGCCAGCCACGGCCCGGGCACGGTCCTAACACGTCGGCTGCCGACGGGTCCTATTGGGACCAAGAGCGATTAGGAGCTAGCTATTAGGACCTAGGTCATTACTGGTGGCATTCTAGCATAGCCCTGGGCCCTCTGGCAACTAGGCACGAATCGTGAAGAGGCAGGGATTCGTCCGTGCGGTGGCGTAACACTATCGTGCACGCCGGTGTTACCAGTGACGTATCATGCTCCTCAGAGGTGAGGCATTCACAATGAGACCCTCCACGAACACTCGCACCCGCCCCAACGGGAACACCCCCACCAAGGCCAAGGCTGCGCCCGGGACCAAGGGCGCGCGGAAGGCGCTCCCGGCGCTCTTCCTCCCTGTGGCGCTCGTCCTCTCTTTGGCACTTCTTGGCGCCGGGTGTTCCCAGGGGCAGGACGCCGGCCGGACCGTGACGGTGACCGACATGGCCGGCCGGACGGTCGAGGTCCCGGCACAGGTCGATAGGGTGGTCGGCGTCGGGGCGGGGGCCCTGCGGTTGATAGCCTACCTCGACGCGGTGGACAAGGTCGTCGGGGTCGAGGACATAGAGAAGCGCGACCGGAACCGGCCGTACGTCATGGCCCATCCCGAGCTCGCCGACCTGCCCTCCATAGGGCCCATGCACGGGGGAGAGGCCGAATCCATCGTCGCCCAGGAACCCGACGTCATCTTCTGGGCCTACACCACGGCCCGGGAGGCCGACGACCTCGAGGCCAAGACCGGCATCCCCGTGGTCGTCATCGACTACGGCGACCTCGGCGAGAGGCGCACGGTCCTGTACGAGGCCCTGAGGCTCATGGCGGAGGTCTTGGGCCGACAGGACAGGGCCGAGGACCTCATCGCCTACATCGAGGAGACCGTCGCCGACCTCGCCCGGCGGACCGCCGGCATGCCGGAGGAGAGGAGGCCCAGCGTCTACGTGGGCGGCATCGGCTTCCGGGGTGCCCACGGCATCCTCTCCACCGAACCCTCCTACGAGCCGCTGGCCTTCGTGGACGGCAGGAACGTCGCCGCCGGGCTCGGCCCCGAGCACGCCATGATAGACAGCGAGATGCTGCTCGAGTGGGACCCGGACATCATCTTCGTCGACCGGGGAGGCCTGTCGCTGGTGCTGGACGACCTCCGTCGCCCGGAGTTCGGCCACCTGCGGGCGGTGAGGGACGGCAGGCTCTACGGGCTGCTCCCCTTCAACTACTACACCTGCAACTACACCACGGTGCTGGCCAACGCCTACTACATCGGTACGGTCCTCTACCCGGCCCGCTTCGCCAACGTCGACCCCGAGGCGAAGGCCGACGAGATCTACGAGGCGTTCCTCGGAAAGCCCGTCTACGAGAGCATGGCCGAGGCCTTCGGCGGCTTCGGAGTCCTCCAGCGGGTCGAGGCCGGGCCGTGAGCGTCTCCGGGGAGCGGGGGACCCGGTCGGAGTTCCTCCGTGACTATCAGCGCCACGTCGCCCGCCGCCGCCGGCTCGGAGCGGCCTGTGCCGTCGGTCTCCTCGTCCTTGCCGGCGTCTCCGTGTCGACGGGGGTCATCGACATCCCGGTGCGGCAGGTCCTG
>DPMO01000056.1 GCA_003541445.1 Clostridiales bacterium
AGGACGTGGTTGGCCGCGTAGAGAGCGGCCAGGGTGGACTTCCCGCTCCCGAGCGGGGAGGCGACGAGCACGTCGTGCCCCTCGTCCAACAGTTCCCACGCCCGGGCCTGGTTGTCGTAAAGGCCCCGAACGGGTGGGCCGTCGGTGTCCCGGGCACCCTCACGGTCCTTGAGAGGGATGCGGGTCGACAGGCGGCTCTCCGAGGCGGGCAGCCGGCGGTGCCAGACCACCTGCCCGCGGTAGGTCTCGGAGTCGAGGAGGGCGGAGACGAGGTCGGACGCGGTCTCGCGGCCGGCCGACCCGGGCTGGACCGGGGCGGGAGCCGGCTGCCACAGGGCGGGGTGTGCTCCAGGCGCCTTGGTCTTGAGAACCAGGTAGAGGCAGGTGCATGCGGCGAGCAGGCCCCAGAGGCCGGCCATGGTCGGGCCGTGGGCCGGGCCGCCGCGGCCCCAGACGGAGGCACCGGTGAGCAGGAAGGCCGCGAGCCCCAGCGCCAGGCCCGGTTCGCGATTGCCCTCGAGGCCCGTGAGTCGCGGGAAGGCGCCCCCGGGGGACGACACCGCGAGGGCGGCGCGGCCGTCCCTGCGCCACGGCATGAGGAGCAGGAGGACGGCGGCGGTCCACACGGGCAGGAGGATGAAGAGCGCGCCGGTGAAGCGGTGGCAGGCCGCGGCGACAAGGGCCGCCAGCGACCACGGGGCGAGCGCCCAGAAGAACGTGTACGGCCAGACAGGCCCGGTCGGCCTGGACCTAGAGGTCACTCTGTGCACCTCCCGGGCCGAGGGTCTTGAAGGGTATCCCGTACTTGAACCGGAGGAGGTAGATGCGGTTGAAGGTCGGCACCGGGACGGCGACGGTCTCCCTGTCGGCCAGAACACCGGTCTCGGCCAGTTCGAACAGGTAGGAGGGATGGGCGAGGAGCACCTTGGCGGTGCCGGTATGGGTCCGGGCCGCATCGGGACCCAGCGGCCTCAGGTAGACGGTCATCCTCTTCCACAGTTCGGTGACCTCGTCCACCGTACGGGGCCAGTACCTCTCCCGCAGGAAGTCGCGCTGAGCGAGCGGTTTGAAGAGGCCTGTTATCCTCTGCTTCGCGTAGCGGTAGAAGCCGGACGGGGTGCCGTGGATGAGATGCCTCACGGCGGCGGCGACATGCTCTTCCCGGCCGGCGAGACCCGCTCTCTCGGCCACGGCCAGGCCGCTCGGTATCTCTTCCCGGTAGATCTCCTCGTCGGTCTGGGGGTCGGCGATGAACCTGGTGATGAGCGTGTCCCCCGGTTCGGCCGGCGGGACCTTCGGGCCGAGGTCGCCCGGAGCTAGCTGCCGGACCGCGCGGGTGAGATACCTGAGGTGCCTCCGGATGGAACGCACGGCCCGGTCCAGGTGCCTGTCGACCAAGCGGGACTGGCGGGACAGTTCGCGAAGGCGGAGGCTTCGCAGACCCTCGTGCCGGGCCTGGTCGAGACGGGCGCTCTCATTGGAGAACTCGCGGGTCAGGCCCAGGGCCGAGCGGTGGACCCTGCCGTGCTTGAGGTGGAGCCAGATCCAGAGGAACCCGCCGGCGCAGAGCGGGGCGGCCGCCAACCGGGCGATGAAGCCCCAGGTTTCCAGACTCAGTGCGGGGAGCCAGGAGGCGAGCCAGGAGACCGCCGCCACCCCGGTGATGACGCCGACAGGAACGGCGAAGACGAGCATGGTCAGAAGACCCGGGCAGCGGGCCATGAGCTCACCGCACTCCTCCGCCGCCTTCCGGAGCGTCTCGTCGTAGTGTCCGGCCGGCGGCAGGGTGACCGGCCGCAGGTCCGCCCCGCGGGTCGTGTCCGCCTCCGCGACGGAGTCCCGGAGACGGCGCAGCCGACGGTAGGCGCGTGGGAGGCTGTAGTCCTCCTGACGGATCACGCCGCGGACATGGGTCTCGGTCGCCGACAGGAGTTCGAGGCGGCCGGTGGGCACCGAGCGCCACCGGTCCGCCTGCTCCCTGAGCGTCTCGAGGGCCTCGGCCCTGGCCCTCTTGAAGTGTTCGCTCCAGGCCTCGAGCCAGAGCCTGACAGAGGTGCGGAGGCGGCCGGTCGGCGTCAGGAGGCCCCAGGGGCGGCGCGGGGGCCCCGGGAGGGCCCTCCGTCCGCCGCGTGCCCGCGCGGCCGCCCTGTCGAGGGGAACCGTGTCGAGGGCCGCCGGAAGGCGCTTGACGAACTCGGCGTCCCGCCGGTCGAGCCCGTTCCCCGGTGCCGCATCCTCCGGCGGGTCCGCGAGGAGCGTCGAGTCGATGAAGTCCCGCAGACCGCGGGTGGCGAGGGTGTCGACGACCAGTTGGGCGGGGAAGGCGACACACCGCACCCCGACGGCGCACCACACGGGGCTTTCGGCGGGGTCGTCGGTGAGAACGTCCTCGCCGGCGAGGAGCCGCGGCAGGGTCTCAGGGCGGCCCTGGACGGGCTCACCGTAGACGGACCCGACGAGGACCGCCTCGAGGAAGACGGCCGCCGCCTCCGCGACCTGGTCCGGGGTGAGGGCCGTCGAGCGCTCGGTGTAGGAGTCAAGGACGAACACCCTCGAGTAGACGGCGTCCCGGGAACCGTGGAGGGCCCGGTTCACCACTTCGAGGTGTGACCGCACCGAGCGGCGGTCGGAGAAGGCGACGACGGGCAGCAGGTGGCAGGTGCTGAGGGCGCGGGCCGAGACCCGCTTTCCGAGCTCGGTGACGAGGGCCGGAAGAAAGCCGGTGCACCAGCGGTCGCCCTCGTCTTCACCCGGCCTCACCACGACGAAGACGCGGACCGGCCGGCCCGGGTCGGCGCTCTCCTCACCCAGCAGACGGTAGCCCGTCCCGAAGAGCTCCCGGGAGGAGGCTCTCTCGGCGGCGGCGGCCACCCGGGCCACCCATCCCTCCTTGGGGTCGGGCCCTGCGGTCCTGGCCTTGAGAAGACAGTAGGCTCCGAGGCGCAGGGGTTCAGGGTCGAGCTCTTCGAGGCTGTCGGTGAGCCTCTCCACCACCCGGCAGCCGAACTCACCGCATCCGATGACCACGGTCGGGGCTATCACCCTGAGCGCTTCCGGAGACATGGGTCACCTCCGAGAGAAGGGGCGTCAGATGTGATAGAGCTCGGCGGCCAGAGCGCTCTTGACCGCGTTGAGGTCGTGGTGGAGCTCGAGGAGCTCCCCGTCGCCGATGTGCGACCGGGAAGCCTGGTCTATCTCCTCCTGGAGTCTCGCCTCCACGGCCATGAGATGCCGGGCCTGCTGCTCGAAGTCCAGCCTGTTCCAGTCGAGCGCGGTCCGGCGGCGCAGGGACCGGCCGTCGCCTTCGGTGCCGGAGAAGGCCTTGACGACCTCGGCGCGGCTCGGACAGGTTCTCTTGCTCCCGTCCGGTTCGACCCAGACGTAGGCCCCGTCGGCGTCGCGCCTGACGGTCCCGTGGACATAGTGGGCGACCAGGAAGGCGAGCCTCGCCGGGTCCGCGGCCGCGAAGCTCGGGTCGGTTATGATGTAGCGCTCATCGGCCACGAAGCGCTGGTCCGTGAGCAGGGGTATCTGCTCGTTCTTCGAGACCTTCCGGTAGGCGCGACGGTATTCGGTGAGCGGGGCGAAGAGGCCGAGGGGCGCTCCGTACTCCAGGCAGACGACTGTGGCCTCGTAGGCGGCGTCGGGCCAGGAGGCCTCCACCAAGGTGAAATCCCCGATGATAGGGCTGACCAGCTCCTTCAGTTCGGGCAGACGGTATTCCGCCTTGACGGGGTCGTAGACCGATGACACATGAGCCAGGATGGTGACCCGGTCGAGGGGGACCTCGTAGGGGCCGCCTTTCAGGTGCCACAGGGGTAAGGCCCGCTGGGCGAGGTCCTCGACCTTCTTCAGGATGTGGTCCTGGATCTGCTGCGGAGACTCGGCTCCGCAGGCGAGGGCCTCGGCCACCAAGGCCTGCCACAGGGTCATGTCCTCGACGGCCTTGCGGGCCACCTCGGCCTCGTTCGAGAAGAAGGCCTCCACCGTCTCGTCGAGCGACAGGCGGCGGGAGCCCATGACCTTTTCGAGCGGCCGACCCATTTCGAGCTCCCGGACCATTTCGTCGACCTGCGCGACCAGCCACTCGGCGATGCGTCGGGGGACGGCCTGAGCCTGCCCGGACTCCCGGAGGTCGGCGAGTCTCTTCTCCAGCCAGCTCCGGCCTGTCTCATCCGAGAGCACCTCCACCACGAGACCGTGCTCCTCTTCCACGGTGAAGGTGTTCCTCACGACCCGTTCGGCCGTCTTCTCCAGGCGCGGCTCCACCTCTTCCAGGACGAACCGCAAGGCCTCGAGGTACTGGTTGAGGAACGGGCGCAGGTCGAGGTAGAGCCGGATAAGACTGTCGGCGATGAGGACGCCGGCGGCCGCCCTGTAGAACTCTTGGGCCAGACCGGCCATCCTTCGGGTGTCACCCGCCCGCCACGGGCGGTTCGGGACGGGTGCGGCGCCGCCCAACCCCAACTGGGCCCGGACGTGCTCGAGCTGCCTCGTGTGGGCGTCCCTTCTGGAATAGAGGCTCTTGTCGGAGGCCGGGTCGAGAAGAGTCATCACCTCCCGGTCGAAGCGGCCCAGGGCCTCGAGAGTGACGGCGAGCCGGTGGGGGTCGGGCTGAGCGAGCATCCCCCTGTCCTCGGCGTGGACGAACTCGCGCAGACGTGTGAGTGCCTGCCGGAGGATGCGGTCGTAGCCCGCGGTCTCGAGGTGGCGCTTGTCCT
Organism: Clostridiales bacterium; assembly: GCA_003541445.1. Lineage (GTDB taxonomy): Bacteria > Bacillota > Sulfobacillia > UBA995 > UBA9673 > UBA9673. The sequence continues at coordinate 4,722 of DPMO01000056.1, forward strand.
GCTCAAGGTCGGTGGTGACCTTGTCGAGCCGGGCCCTCAGGACCTGCCAGGCTCTTTCGCCCCTCTCCCGTTCAAGGGTCTTCAGAAGAGGAGAGAGCGGCGTCATCTGTTCCTTGAGGAGCTCTTCCAGGGCCGCGGGGCCGATGCGGTTGCCGATTTCTCTGACCGTGGTGGAGATCTCGGGTTCTATCCGGCGGGTGTCCGGCCTGATGTCGGCCCCCGCTCCCGTGATGAGCCGGCCGGCGACATACCGTGAGAAGCGCGCGACCGGGAAGCGGAGGACGGCCACGGCCCCGCTTCCGTAGGTCCTGGGCTTCCTCTCCCCGGTGAAACGGTTGCGGTAGGTTTCCTGGCCCTCGTCGAACTGCAGGTTGTCGAGGGGGCCCTGGATGTCCTCTGACGCCTGCCCGATGGCCAGGTAGAAGATCATGTCGGCCACAGCGTTGATGATGGTGTGGTAGTCGTTCACCTTCTTGTTGTCCTTGTTGCTCACATCGATGAGGTGGACGAGGTCGAAGGGGCGTTCGTAGTCGATGATCACGTCGCGCCCGCTCACGCGCCAGTGGTAGGGGGCGTTGACCCTCTGTTGGTTCTGCCAGAAGTCCAACTCGCACAGGGCCGCATAGGCGTTCGCGGTGCGGCGGTCGCGCTGGAGGTCGTTGGCCCAGAGGTCGACCACCGCCGGCGTCAGGAGGAACGCGTATATCTTCGCCTTGTAGTTGGTCAGCCGGTCGCGGAGCAGGAAGGCCAGGTCGATGAACATGCCGCTTCCGGTTCCGCCCGAGAGGGAGTTGCAGATGTAGATGGAGACGACCGGGGAGGGGACGGACATGGACTTGAGGATGTCCGTGGCTTCGTCGCAGGCCCTCTGGATGGCTTCGTCGATCCTGGCGCCCCCGGCCATGTTCGCGAGGAGGCACAGCCGGCCGTCTATGCGCCGGGCCCCCGCTCCCTTGTCGTTTATCTTCGAACCGTAGGGGCGACGGGCTTCCGGCATCCACCACCACCATTTGCGGAAGAACTCGTCCTGCGGCCAGAGAGTCTTGACCCACTCACGACCGTCGAAGCCGCCGAACGTGCGGTAACAGCTCCTGGGCATCTCGGACTTCTGCTGGGCCCGCATACGGGTGTCGATGGCCAGGAACTGGAAGGTCCGGAGGACCTGAGGGTTGTCGTACGTGTTCCGCAGGCGCTTGTAGACGGCTTCGACGACGGTCGTCCCGGCCCCGCCGATACCGATGAAGATGCTGGGGTAGAACCGTCCTTCCACCAGAGTGCCTCGACGTTCGGGCATCAGTCCCACCTCACAGAGCGGCCTTGGACATCAAGGGAGGCGGCGGCGGTCGTGTCGTCTTCGTGAAGACTCAGGGCGCAGACGATCTGGGTGTCGCCGAAGCGGATGATGTCGCCGTGCTCTACGACCACCGGTCTGGCTTCCGACAGGGTCTCGCCGCGCACGGTGAAGTGCCCGGGGTCGGCGGCGAACTTCTCGACCGTGTAAGGGTATGGTTCGAAGACCGCTCTTCCGCCCCGGGCCGCTCTCAGCACGCCGAGATGGTCCTCGAGGCGGAGGTCGAGCTCACAGTGGCGCGAGCCGAGCGGGACATAGGCGGCCCTCCAGGGCTCGCGTCTCTCGTAGACGTCCAACTCGTAGCGCACGGTCCGGCCGTCCGGATAAGTGACATGCAGTTCCTGGCCTGGCGCGAACCGCGGCAGGGTCCGGCGGTAGACGACCAGACCCAGCGCGGCCACGAGGAGCGCGGCCAGAAGCCAGACCCACGCGGGGAGCGGCGGACGCGGGACGCGGGCCTGGACCGGCAGCTCGAGACGCGAGGTCCCGGAGCCGGCCACGGCCTCCGCCCCCCCGCCTGAA
>DPMO01000143.1 GCA_003541445.1 Clostridiales bacterium
TGTGGGAGCGGGGGGGAGAACAGTGTCGGGACGGTGATAGGTTTGTCGGAATCGCTCTACGCCGAGGCGGCGGAAGTCTGGAGACTGCCCGGCAGGCTCGTCGAGCTGGCCGAGAGGGCCGAGGAGCTGACCCGGGCCAGACGGGCGTACTGGCGGGACCGCGCCGACAGGAACTTCCTCCGGGTCCTCGAGGCCTTCCAGGAGGCCGGTGTCGGCGAAGGACACCTCGCCGGGACGACAGGGTACGGCTACGACGACCCGGGCCGAGAGGTCCTGGAGGCCGTCTTCGCCCGTGTCTTCCAGGCCGAGGCGGCCCTGGTCAGACTCCAGATCGTCTCCGGGACCCACGCGGTGTCGCTGGCCCTGCGGGCGGCGGCGGAGCCCGGGGACGTGCTGGTCTCGGCCACCGGGCGCCCCTACGACAGCCTCCTCCCGCAGATCAGGAGGCTCCAGCGGAACGGGGTCCGCTACGTGGAGGTCGACCTGGACCCGGACGGCCGGCTCGACCCGGAGGCCGTCGTCCAGGCGGTCGGCGAGGCGGCCCTCACGGCGAGGAGAGCCTCGATGGCCGCCTTCCGCTCGGGCGTCAGGCCGGGGACGAGCACCATCGGGGGCGGGCGGGTGTGTCTCTTCGTCCAGCGTTCGTGCGGCTACAATCCCGTCCCGCCCCGGAGCGTCGGAACGATCGAGAAGGTCCTCGCCGAGGCGAGGAGCGAGGCCGCCGCCGCGGGGACGGAACTGGTGAGCATCGTCGACAACTGCTACGGAGAGTTCGTCGAGGAGCGGGAGCCCACGGCGGTCGGGGCCGACCTCGTCGCCGGCTCGCTGACGAAGAACCCCGGCGGGGGTCTGGCACCCACCGGCGGCTATGTCGCTGGGAGGAGCGAACTCGTCGCGCGCGCCGCGGAGCTCCTCACCGCTCCCGGCGTCGGCGACAAGGGCGGCCCGACGCTGGGGCTCACGCGGCTTTTCCTCCAGGGCCTCTTCTGCGCTCCGTCCGTCGTCGGGGCCTGCCTGGCCGGGGCGACCTTCGCGGCCGCGTTCCTGGAGAGCCTGGGCCTCGAGGTGTCGCCCGGGTGGGACGACGAGCGCACCGACATCGTCCAGTGCGTCAGACTCGGCACCCGGGAGGCCGTCCTGGCCTTCGCCCGGGGCGTCCAGGCCGCCTCACCTTTGGACGCACAGGCGAGGCCTGTCGGCGCAAGGCTCCCGGGTTACGACGACGAGGTCGTCATGGCCGCGGGGACCTTCGTGCAGGGCGCCTCCATCGAGCTGAGTCTGGACGCGCCGCTGAGACCGCCCTTCGCCGCCTACCTCCAAGGAGGACTCAACGAGACCCACATGAAGCTGGCCGTGGTCCGGGCTGCGGCCGAACTTCTCCGGACGGGACACGGCCCTCAGACGGAGGGCGTCGTCGTGAGCCCGTCCCGGGGCGAATAGGAATGCGCAGGGAGAGGGGGACTGACGCTGGACGCGCTCGTGCTGGCCGGGGTCATCCTGCTCATGCTCTTGGGACTCGTGGGGACGTTTCTTCCCGTCCTTCCCGGGACCGGCCTCATCTTCGGGGCCATCGTGCTCTACGGACTCCACGACCGCTTCCAGGTCGTCAGCGGTGAGTTCGTGGCGGCGATGGGGGCCCTCGCCCTCCTGGCCATGGCAACAGACTACCTGGCCGGTCTGGTGGGCGCCAGGCGCGTCCGGGCCACACGGGCCGGGTACGTCGGCGCCCTCCTCGGAGCGGTGGTGGGTGTCGTGGTGTTCGGGCCCATCGGCCTCATCGTGGGCCCCTTCCTGGGGGCCGTGACGGGTGAGGTCGCCTCCGGCCGGACGGCGCGCCAGGCGGTGCGCGTCGGCACGGCCACGGTCATCGGCGTGATGGGGGGGATGGTCCTCAAGGCCGCCATCGGCCTCACGATGATCGTCCTCTTCGTCATGAGGGTGACCTGAGGGGGCTGAGCTTCGCGCGACCAGGAGGCTCAAGAGAAGCGGCGGATAAGGCCGATGACCTTCCCGATGATGCGCACGTCCCGCGAGATGATCGGCTCCATCGCCGGATTCTCCGGCTGGAGCCTTACCGCGTCCTTCTCCCGAAAGAACCTCTTGACGGTGGCCTCCTCATCGCCGACCATGGCCACGACGATGTCCCCGTTGTCCGCCGTCTGCTGGGGCCGAACAATCACCGTGTCTCCGTCGAAGATACCGGCACCGATCATGCTGTCGCCCCGCACCGAGAGGAGGAAGGTGCCTTCTCCTCCGGCTAAGTCACGGGGGAGCGGGATGTAGTCCTCGATGTTCTCGACGGCCAGGATGGGCTCACCGGCCGTGACACGCCCCACGAGGGGGACGCTGACCAGGCGCTGGTGCTGAAGGACACGGGTGGGGTCGTCGAGGAGCTCTATGGCCCGGGGTTTGGTCGGGTCGCGGCGCAGATAACCCTTCCCCTCGAGGCGCGCGAGGTGCCCGTGGACGGTCGAGCTCGACCTCAGGCCGACGGCCTCGCCTATCTCGCGTACCGAAGGAGGGTAGCCCCTCTCACGAATTTGCCTCCTGATGAACTCCAGTATCTGCTTCTGCCTGGTCGTGAGTGATTCCAAGACACCCCACCTCTCTTGACACTCCAAGTATAGTGTCCGCAGGCCGAAAAGGCAAACGGTTGTTCGCATCCTCCTTGACATCGGCCCTGACGCCGACTAGAATCAGTGGGGCGAACACTTGTTCGCCCCAACGACCAGGCGGTCAGCTCTCAGCGTCGACACCCGTCTGGAAGCAGGAGGCGATAGAGATGAGAATCACACTCGGTGACCGAGCGCGGTTCAAGTACGCCCAGATCTCCAGGGCCGGGCGCGACGGACGTCTTGTGGCGGTGAGGTGCGTGCGGCCGGAGGCGGTGGAAGAGGAACCGAGCCGTGATACCATGGTCCCCGAAGCTCAGCAATCCCACAGGAGCAGAACCAGAGGGGCAAAGACTGCTCGGCTGGCCCCGTCCGTGTCAGGGTAGACCGGTAACGGTACCGGTTCATGGCCCCGAACGGTTGTTCGAGAGAAAGCGGGGGGACCCGAAGGAGGGTTCCTGTGCCTTTCCTCCGTGGTTCTTGCGTCCTCCGCCGTACCAAGAAACCAATCGATGCAGCCGTCGATGATTCAGACCCCGTATGCCACCGCATGATGGATGAGTGCGGCCTTACTCGGCAGGCCACTCCCGTGAAAAGGCATTGGGACGACCCCTCGTCCGAGGAGTGATGCTTAAAGAGCTACTGGAGGCAGGTATCCGTCTAGCTTGCCTGTATTCAAGGAACGCTTCTAAGGAAGGGTCCTAGGCACTCCGGAAGGTCGGTCGTTGCGTGTACGCCGTTGCTACCTCCGAATGGCACCAGATCAGCACGTATGCGGCCGCACGGCCCAGTCCGTGCTCATTGCCTTTACGTCCGATAATATACGTTATGTGACCAACCCGGTAGGGGCCACAAGGTGAGACCGAGCACAGGCACAACGCAAGTTCTCTCGCAGTTCCCGACCTCGTCCGGTGCCCGTGGTCGCTGAGGTGACCCTCTCCTCCCGCTCATGCTCCTCTTCTGGATGAGCCGGGTGGACCGGTGCGGCTCCTTCTGAGAACGCCTGTATCGGCCCACCTGTAGACGGTCTCCGCCAGCACCACCCCGGCAATCTCGAGCTCCTCGGTCCGGACCGGTGTGGCGCCCAGTCTCTCGTAGAAGGCGCGATAAGGGTTCTCCGACAGGACCCTGACGATCATGGCCTCCCGCCCCAGGCCATAGAGGTAGCCGGCTGCGGCCTCAAGGAGCATCCGGCCGATTCCCTGCCCCTGGTAGCGCTTCAGGACGTAGATGGCGTACACCTCGCCGTCACGGGCCGATGGCGCGGTGCCCATGGCCGGGCCGGCAGCCGCGAAGCCGACGACACGCCCTTCGCTCCGCCTGCAGGGAGCGCCTTCAGCTTCATCATAAGGAACCTCGGCCACGAGCAGCACCCGGCCCGATTGCTCCATGAAACTCTCCCATTTGGCCTGCGACCTCTCGTACGACAGCCCGTTTAGAACGCTATCCGGCATGAGTCCACGGTAGGTCGTTCTCCACGTATCGACATGGACGTGAGCTACTTCCTGGGCGTCAGCTTGCCGCGCCTGCCTGGCAGTCAGCGAGCTTATACTCCAGCTCACTCCTCGCACCCCCCTGCCGGTCCCCCCGTTGTTACACCACCGGGCCCTCCAGGCCTCCTCTACCACACGTTTCCTTTCCTTGTCTTCTCCAGCGAGCCCTCGTTTTCGATTGCAGGCCGTGGACTTCGCGACACTTCCTGACCTGAAGCGATGTGTCCCCGCGCTACCCGGCGCGGGGCAGACCCCTGCTCCACCACGTCGAAGTCCGAGAACTGAACAGGCAGGCTGACGGCGAGAAAGAAGTTCGCGCGGTCCATAAGGTGGTAGTGCAGGTGAGGCTGGGTGGAATGACCGGAATTCCCACACCGGCCAACGATGTCGCCCGACTTCACTTCGTCTCCGACCCTTACCCGAATGCTCCCCTTCATGAGATGACCGAGGAAGCTGTACTCTCCCTGGATGAGGGTTGCGACCCGTCTACGGGGTGCCGGAGACCAGGACGTTCTCGACTTTCAGTCCCCTATTCGTCGGGATGAGGGTTGCGACGAGGAGGGCCTGAAGTCCGGAGAGACCCGCGACTCGGCTTTCAGTCCCCTATTCGTCGGGATGAGGGTTGCGACCCGCCAGGCGGCCGCCTACCGGGACCATCTCGAGGCTTTCAGTCCCCTATTCGTCGGGATGAGGGTTGCGACTGACCACGACGGTGCCCGGGAGGGCCTCGATGGCCTTCCTTTCAGTCCCCTATTCGTCGGGATGAGGGTTGCGACCGGC
>DPMO01000178.1 GCA_003541445.1 Clostridiales bacterium
ACCAAGAGGATGGCCGAGGACCTCACCGACTACCTGAGGGAGATGGGCTTCAAGACCCGCTACCTCCACTCTGAAGTGGACACCCTCGAGCGGATGGCCATCATCCGCGACCTCCGGCTCGGGGTGTTCGACGTCCTCGTCGGCATCAACCTCCTCCGGGAGGGGCTCGACCTTCCCGAGGTCTCCCTCGTGGCCATCCTGGACGCCGACAAAGAGGGCTACCTACGTTCGGAGACGGCCCTCATCCAGACCATCGGCCGGGCCGCGCGCAACGTCAACGGGCGGGTCATCATGTACGCCGACACCGTCACCGGGTCCATGAGGAGGGCCATCGACGAGACCGAGCGCCGGCGCGCCATCCAGGCCAAGTTCAACCGGGAGCACGGCATAACCCCGGAGACGGTGAGGAAGGCCGTCAGAGACCTCATCCAGGCCACGCACCCGGTGAGCGAGGAGCCGCTCGGCCTCCCCGACCGCATCGACGAGCTCTCCCCGAAGGAGCTCGAGGTCTGGATTGAGAGGGTGCGCAAGGACATGGAGCAGGCCGCCCGCGAGCTCGAGTTCGAGCGGGCCGCCCAGCTCCGCGACCTCCTTTTCGAGCTACGGGCGGCGCAGGCGAGATGAAAGCCCGGAAGGCATCCGGCGGCGCCGGGAGGCAGGCTCCCCCGCGTCCGGTCCTGGCCGCCAACCTCTCTCCGCAGCTCATAGAGATCCTCGAGGAGAGTGAAGAACCGCACGCTGCGGGGGGCGGGGCGAAGGCCGCCGGCATCCGGGCCGTGAAGATACCGAGCGGCGCGAGCCGGGAGGCGAGGGACCGGGAGATAGTGCTGGCCCGCTCCTTGGGGCTGCCGGTGGTGTTGCACTTCTGGGGCCAGCCCCTTTCGGTGGGCTCGGAGAGCCTGATGGACCGGCTCGACCTGGAGGACATAGCCGGAGCCGTCCAGGCGAGCGGGACCCCCAGCCTGCAGTCACACCTCTTCATCACCCCAGAGGAGGCCCGGGGCGTGGCCTCACCGGACCGGCAGAGCCGGCGCGAGCGGCAGGCTCTTCTTGACCGGGTGACGGCCAACGTGGCCGGCCTCATGTCCTGGCTCGGGGCGGGAGCCTGCCCGGAGCTCGGCGAGAGCGACTTCCTTATCGAGAACGGTATCTGGTGGGGAACGGCCGTCCGCCCGACGCGGCCCGGCAGCCTGCGGTGCGTGGTCGAGCCCGATTTCATCCGCGAGGTGGTGGAGTCCACCGGCTGCGGGTTCCTGCTCGACGTGAGCCACGCCTACATAGCTTCCTTCTATCTCGGGCTTTCCTTCGAGGACTACATCGACGGCCTGCCCCTCGGCGCCGTGCGTGAGGTCCACATCAACGCACCGGCCTGGGTGCACGGGGTCCTCCGCGACCGGCACCTTCCGGTGGGGACCGACGACCTTCGGCGGCTTCGGGCCGTACTCGCGCGGACCCGACCCGAGCGCGTGACCTACGAGTACGGGACCATGGATCCCGCCAACGCTTGGCGGTCACGGCGGGAGGACCTCGAGCGGGGCCTCGGGCTCATCGCGGACCTCCTGTGAACGTTTCTCCCCAGACGCCCTCGGGCAGGCGGTCGGGCGCGTCGGTGTGGGGGCGAGGACGGGGAGCCGGGTGGGGCGGCGCAGCCCGGTGGAAACCGCGGGCCCTTGGCGGCCTCGACTCTCCACCGTTCGCGCGGCCGTGGTACCGTGCTGCCCGGGAAACAGACCGGACAAACTCCGGTTAGTTTTCTCCAGAGGGATACCCATGCTCGATGCCGGGCGTGGCTGTTACGGTGGCGTGGTTCTGGCCCGGAGGCAAATCCATTAGCCGACGGGCGGTGGGTTCACGGCCGCTGAGAGGCCAATCCGCTTGGTCGACGCGGACCGGACTCTGGGGACTGGGTGCGACCTTACCAACTTCGTGTGGACGGGGCTTCACAGGACGAACCACGGGTAGACGGCTACCTCGGCCCGCCGGAAAGCCCGGTCGCCGCCGTAGATGAGAGCCCCCGGTGCGGTCGGGTCGCCGCACACCCTCCGCCAGTACACGATGTTATCGAAGAAATCAGAGGCCACCGTCTGGGCTGACTTGGTCTCCACGGGCACGAGCTTGGTTCCCAGGTCGATGAGCACGTCGACTTCATGTCCTGTCGCGTCGCGCCAGAAATAGAGACGGGGCTGCTCGCCCTGGTGCACGAAATTCTTGTAGAGTTCCGAGACCACGAGGCTCTCGAAGACGGCTCCCCGCTCGGCGCGATGGAAGAGCTCCTCCGGAGAACGGACCTGCAGGAGGTAGCACAGGAGTCCGGTGTCCAGGAAGTAGAGTTTCGGGCTCTTTATGAGACGCTTGCCGAAGTTCCGGTGGTGTGGCCGCAGGAGGATGACGATGAAACTCGCCTCGAGCACGGAGAGCCAGCGTCTGGCCGTCGTGTGCGATATCCCGCAGTCGGCCGCCAGACCGGAGAGGTTGAGTAGTTGCCCGCTCCGGCCGGCACAGATTCGCATGAACCTACCGAACGCTTCGATGTCCCCGACGTTGAGGACGTTTCTCACGTCGCGCTCGAGGTAGGTCTGGTAGTAGCTCGCCAGCCAGTCGCGCGGGGGAAGGTTCTTGTCGTGAATCCTCGGATAGAAGCCCGTGAACAAGGTCTCCATCAAACCGGCCTCGGGAGGCTCCAGGCTGGTCGGGACGGTCTCACCCATGACTTCGAGCGGCATGGGCCTGCGGCCGGCGAGTTCGGCTAGGGAGAACGGAAGCAGGTGGAGGACCGCGCACCTTCCGGCCAGTGACTGTGAGATGCTCTGCAGCAGCAGGAAGTTCGATGAGCCGGTCAGGATGAAGCGGCCCGTCCAGTCCGGGTGTTCGTCGACGAGGACCTGGATGTACGAGAAAAGGTCGGGGGCACGCTGGACCTCATCCAGGATGACGGGACCGTCGAACTGGCCGAGGAAGCCGCGCGGATCCTCAAGAGCGAAGCTGCGCTGATCCGGCAGCTCCAGGGACAGGTAATCGTAGCCCTTGAACGCAGCCTTGACCAGCGTGGTCTTGCCCGACTGTCGCGGCCCGGTGACAGTCACCACGGGGAACTGTCCGGCGACTTGTCTTAGTTTTCTCTCCAGTGTCCGCTTAATCAAGGCTACTGATGCCTCTGATTGCATTTGTAATGTTCAATTTACACCACCATCATCGGCTTTGTCAATATAGCGATTCCTGCTGTCAGCACCGGCACAAGGTCATGGCCGACCAGAGGGCCGAAGCTGCACCCGAAGGGGGTACCCGGAGGTAGCCCGGATACTTCGCGAGAGGACATGGCGAGCCGCGTCGCCGGTCGGAGCCTCGGCCCCGGCACGGGTCGTGACCTTCGGAGCCTCCTTCGGGGAGCCGGTGATATAATAAGTTTTACGACCCACTCCGCCAGACTCGGATTCCTTCGGGGGAGCCAGCGTGTCGAAAGAGGCCATCATCGTCCGCGGTGCGCGTCAGCACAACCTCAAGAACATCGACGTCGTCATCCCGCGCGACAAGCTCGTCGTCATAACGGGAGTCTCCGGTTCCGGCAAGACCTCGCTGGCGCTGGACACCATCTACGCTGAAGGCCAGCGCCGGTACGTGGAGTCGCTCTCGGCCTACGCCCGCCAGTTCCTCGGCCAGATGGACAAGCCCGACGTGGACTACATCGAGGGCCTGTCCCCGGCCATCTGCATCGACCAGAGGGCCGGCGGGCGCAACCCCCGCTCGACGGTGGCCACCGTCACCGAGATATACGACTACATGCGCCTCCTCTGGGCCAGGGTCGGACTCCCGCACTGCCCCCGGTGCGGCCGTCCCATCGCCCAGCAGACCATCGAACAGATGGTGGACCGGGTCATGACCCTTCCCGAGGGGACGAGGATCCTCGTGCTGGCGCCGCTCGTCCGCGGCCGCAAGGGTGAGCACCACAAGGTCTTCGAGGACATCCGCAAGGCGGGCTACGTGCGGGTGAGGGTGGACGGTGAGGTCATGGGGCTCGATGAGCCCATCGAGCTCGACAAGTACCGTCAGCATACCATCGAAGCTGTCGTCGACCGCCTCACGGTGCGCCCGGGGGCCGAGGTCCGCCTGGCCGACTCCCTGGAGACCGCCCTGGAGCTTGGGGGCGGCGTGGTCCTGGCCGACGTCATCGGGGGACAGGAGATCCTGTTCTCGGAGAGCTTCGCCTGCCCGGTCTGCGGCCTGAGCCTAGAGGAGCTCACCCCGAGGATGTTCTCCTTCAACAGCCCCTACGGGGCCTGTCCGGCCTGCGACGGCCTGGGGACGGACATGAAGATCGACCCCGACCTGGTCATCCCCGACAGGAGGAAGTCCATAGAGGACGGCGCCGTGGTGCCCTGGGCCGGAGGAGCGGGCGGCTACTACCACCAGCTCCTCGAGTCCGTGGCCGCCCACTTCGGCTTCCCCACCGACGTCCCCCTGGACGAGCTGGACCCCCGCTTTGTGGACATCATCCTGTACGGCGCGCCGGGGGAGAGGATAAGGTTCCGTTATGAGAATAAGTACGGGCGCGTGCGGACCCGCACCATCCGCTTCCAGGGGGTCATCCACTACCTGGAACGCCAGTACCGGGAGACGACCAGCGACGCCGTGCGGATGGAGATAGAGGAGTACATGAGCCGCCACGCCTGCCCCGAGTGCGGCGGCACGCGGCTGCGGAAGGAGAGCCTGGCGGTGACAGTGGGGGGGAAGTCCATAGCCGAGGTGACCGCCCTCCCCGTCAGGGAGGCCCTGGCCTTCTTCGAGTCCCTGAGGCTGACCGAGAGGGAGGAGCTGATAGCCCGACAGATCCTGAAGGAGATCCGGGAGCGGCTCCGCTTCATGGTCGAGGTGGGGCTCGGCTACCTCACCCTGGCCAGGTCCGCCGGGACCCTCTCCGGCGGCGAGGCGCAGCGGATCCGGCTGGCCACGCAGATAGGCTCGAGCCTGGTGGGCGTCCTGTACATCCTCGACGAGCCCAGCATCGGCCTCCATCAGCGGGACAACGCCCGTCTCATCGCCACCCTCAAGCGGCTCAGGGACATCGGCAACACGGTGATCGTCGTGGAGCACGACGAGGAGACCATCAGGTCGGCCGATTACGTGGTGGATATGGGCCCGGGGGCGGGGTCCGAGGGCGGCAGGGTGGTCGCCGCCGGCACCCCCGCGGAGGTGGCCGAGGTGCCGGAGTCCGTGACCGGCCGCTACCTCAGCGGGCGGGCGAGGATCGAGGTCCCCGAGGTGAGGCGAAGGCCCGCCGGCCCCGCGCTCAGGGTGCGCGGGGCGCGGGAGCACAACCTCAAGAACATCGACGTGTCAATACCCCGGGACCGGCTGGTGGTCATCACCGGCCTCTCGGGGAGCGGCAAGAGCTCGCTTGCCTTCGACACCCTCTTCGCCGAGGGACAGCGGCGCTACGTGGAGTCCCTGTCCGCCTACGCGCGGCAGTTCCTCGGGCAGATGGACAAGCCGGACGTCGACTACATCGAGGGCCTCTCGCCCGCCATCTCCATCGACCAGAAGACCACCAGCCACAACCCCCGCTCCACCGTG
>DPMO01000129.1 GCA_003541445.1 Clostridiales bacterium
ACCCCTGGACCGAACACGCCTTCGACCTCGGGGTCGTGCGCCTCTCGCCCCCGGCCCAGAACGCCGTCTACCACCTGGACCGCTTCCTGGCCTTCCTGGCCTCCTCGTCCTGAGATGGGACCTCCGGGGGGCCTGCGGCACTCGGCGCGGCCTGCGGACCTCCGGGGCCCCCGGGGGCCCCTCGCCCCCCCTCCAGCGGCTCCCGTCCGAACCGGCGCCGGGCGGGAGGGACGCTCCTGCCGGCGCCGAATGCCCGGGAAGCCGGAAGGGCCGGCTAGGCCCGTGAGGCCGGGAAGACTTCACGCATGACGGAGGGTGAGGCGTGTGAAGCTCAACCGGCTGGCCGAAGGAGTGTTCTACCTCGACGGCGCCGTCAGCCTCGGGCTTGTGACGCTCGACGGAGGAGGTGCCCTCCTCGTCGACTCCGGGCTCGACGAGAGCGTCGGCCGGAGGGTGCTGAACATCCTCAGGTCCGAGCGCCTGCGGCTGGAGGCCGTCCTCCTCACCCACTCCCACGCCGACCACTGCGGCGGGGCACCCTACCTCGCCGGGGCCACGGGGGCCCGGGTGCTCGCCCCGCCTCTGGAGGCGGCCATCGTCGCGAACCCGCTGTTGGAGCCCCTCTACCTCTTCGGCGGCGCCGCCCCGCCCGCGCCGCTCCGGACGAAGTTCTTCCTCGCCCCCGGGGTCCGGGTGGACGAGGTGGTCACACCGGGCCCTCTCACGTCTCTGGGCACGGCGGCGGCCGGCGCCCTGGAGGTCATCCCTCTCCCGGGGCACTCCCTCGGACAGGTCGGCCTCAGAGCCGGGGAAGTCCTCTTCTGCGCCGACGCCGTCCTGGCCCCGGAGGTGGCCTCAAAGCACGGCGTCCCTCTGAACGCCGACCTTTCCGCCACCCTGGCGACCTACGACCTCCTCCTCGCCCGCCCCGAGCGCTGGTTCGTCCTGGCCCACGGCGGACCGGTCCGGGACATGCGCCCCGTGGTGGAGGCCAACCGCCGCATCGTCCTGGAGACCCTCGATCTCATCCTGTCCTTCCTCCACCAGGCCCGCTCGGCCGAGGAAGTCCTGACCGAGGTCGCGCGGCGCAGGGGCGTGAGCCCCACGGACCTCGGCCGGTACTACCTCCTCCACCTCACGGTCCTCGCCTACCTTGGCCATCTCGTGGACGAGGGCAGGGCGGCCGTGACCTACCGTGACGGGCGGCAGCTCTTCCGGGCCGAGCCTTCGCCGGGCGGGGCGTCGTCCGACGGGGGCGGTGGAGGCGCCGGGAGCCCCGCGGTCTGAAGGGCTGAGGGAAGAGCCCGTGCAGGAGGGCGGGCGCCGCAGGAGAACGTGGGCTGCGGAGAAGTGAAAAGGGGGTACTCCACGTGGAAATCCGTAAGCTGACCAGCATGTGGGAGCAGGGCCGCGAGATGACCCGGAAGCTGGCCGGGGCTATCCCGTCCGGGAAGGAGGCGTTCCGGGCGGCGCCCGGGGCCATGCCGGCGGGGCTCCAGGTCCTCCATTGCATCTCGTCCGAGAGGACGGCCGTGGCGGCGCTGACGGGCCCCGACGGGCGGTGGGAGTGGGACCAGGGTCTCGACCTCGAACACTACCCGACCATCGAGAGCATCCTGAAGGTCCTCGAAGAGCAGACCGAGGCGACCAGGCGCTACTTCGCGGGCCTCTCCGACGAGGACCTCGGACGCGAAGTGAGACTGCCCTGGGGCGAGGTCTGGACTCTCGAGGAATTCTGGGTCATCTGGATGAACCACGAAGCGCACCACCGCGGTAGCCTGGTGACGACCCTGAGGGTCATGGGAGTCGAGCCGCCGAACATCTGGGGCTGACATCTGTCCGTGGTCGTTCTGGAACCACCTTCTGAAATCTATTGGAAGGAGGTAACAACGCTTTAGGGAAGAGCTGGAGCGCAGGGCCGACGGGATACCAGAAATGGTGCCCTTGCTGTTGGGGGAGGCAATAAGAGGAGGTAAGTCGTGAGACAAGCGAAGCTCGCCCGTCTTCGTGAGCGACTAATTTCGGAAGCAACCGAACGACTCTCGAGGCCCCGCGCTTTCATGAGCTTCGTTGGCGTGGCGGAAGCTGACGAGTTGCTTAACGACATCGACGGACACCCCCATGCTTTCGTCATCGCGTGCATCATGGACCGGCAGATGGGGGCCGAAAGGGCCTGGCGGATTCCCTACGAGCTCAAGCAGCGCATCGGGTCCTTCCGGTTCTCGCGCCTCGCCGAACTGTCCCTGCAGGACCTGGAGCGAGTCATGGCTCAGCCCGAGCCTCTCCATCGCTTTCCGAAGGTGATGTCCAGAAACCTGTACGCCGCAATCCGTCGCATCGAGGGGCAATACCGCGGCAACGCGGCCGAGATCTGGACGGGAAGGCCCTCCAGTGCGACAATCGTACGCCGCTTCCTTGAGTTCGATGGTGTCGGCCAGAAGATAGCAACCATGGCGGCCAACACCCTCGTGCGGGATTTCCGTGTTCCCGTCAGCGACCGCTACTCGATTGACATTTCTGTGGATATCCAGGTCAGAAGGGTCTTTGCCAGAATGGGCTTCGTTCCTGAAGATGCTTCTGCAGAGTACATAATCTACCGGGCTCGGGAGCTGCATCCGGAATACCCCGGCATCTTCGATCTGGTCCTCTGGGAGCTCGGGCGCACTGTATGTCGACCGAGGCGGCCGGCCTGTGGGGACTGCCAGTGGCGTCAGCTCTGCGCGTACGCCAACAAGAGAGAGACGCATTGAACTCCCGGCTGGAGGAAGCCACCGCGACCCATGCCTTCCGCTGTCGTACCCGGCCGGTCCGCGGCTGACCCCGCTCAGGACGCTCCTCCCGGGTGGCCCGCACCCAGGACGTACCGCTCGAGCATGTCAAGGAAGGCCGGGTCATAGCCCTTGTCGACGTGGTTCACGTTCCACAGTCCGGACTCGCGGACCTTGGGCGA
Source organism: Clostridiales bacterium (assembly GCA_003541445.1). Lineage (GTDB taxonomy): Bacteria > Bacillota > Sulfobacillia > UBA995 > UBA9673 > UBA9673. The sequence continues at coordinate 2,951 of DPMO01000129.1, forward strand.
CTCCGCCCACCGGCCGAGCCAGCCGGCTGAGGGCGGGTCGATGGGCTCCCGGCTGTAGTTGCTCAGAAGACCTATCACGTTGGCCTCGAGGTACCCGCGGTGGCTGTCCCTCCCGGGAGCGTCGGGCACGGCCAGCCACAGGAAGGGCATGCGCCGGATGTGTTCGCTCACCGCCCGTTCCAGCGGGTGTTCGATGTCCCTGATGCGGCCGTCAGCGCGGGGGCTCGCCCATGCGCGGCGCACATCCTCCGGGTATCCGTCCCGGGCCAGCAGGGCGGTCCCGACGTGGTGGCGGAAGACGGACCCGCGGTGGTTGCCGCCGCCGGCCCGGGAGCCGGAGAGGGTCCCGCGATGCTGGGCCAGGCGTTTCCACAGGGTGGTCCGAGAGCTCCCGGAAAGGGCGTGGGTTCCCACGCGGACCACGCGGGGCTGGCGGCCGTCCTCGCGCATCTCCCCGTCCTCGAAGAAGAAGTAGACGCCGCGTTCGGGCCAGCCGTCGCGGCCGCCGCAGTCCCTCAGTAGGCGCGGACCGCCCAGCCTCTGTGACAACACGTCCAGGAGGTGGTAGAAGCGGTCCAGGTCTTCCCGGCGACGGCTGTCCCTGCTTGGGCTCACAGAACCCCCTCCTCCTCCCTCTCCTATTCCCGGTCCAGACCCAGCTCCAGCGCACGAAGAAAGGCCCCGGGCGTATCGTCCCTCATCACATCCTCCAAGAGCGCCTCGCCGGTCCGGGCCACGGCGGAGGCGAAGAGCCGGAACATCCAGCCCTTGAGAGCGACCAGGCCCGCCCCGTACCTGGTTTCCGCCTTCCCCGCCGGGACCACGGTCACGCCGGGTCCCACCAGCCGGGGCGCGTCGCTCGGCTTGGCGAGAAAAATCAGACGCTGACCTGGGGCGGTGGCTATGGGCGGGTCCAGGGCGTCGAGGTAGCGGCTCCCCAGCAGGAAGATGACCAGGTCGTAGCCGCCACAAGCCCGCCGGACATCGTGGGGAATTCGCAGGTGCCTGGCCCAGGCGCGGGCCTCCGACCGGGACATGGTGTTGAAGGTGACCTCGTAGGGGACAACGGGGGTGTCCTCGTCGAGGAGGCCGTAACCGGCGGAGATGATCTTAAGGCTCACGGCGCCGGGTCCGAGCCGCCGACGCAGAGCGTCCACGCCGTCCCGGACGTGGAGGTGCTGGGGGCCGGTGTACATGTCCACCGCCGGCAGACGCCAGCCGCTCAGCCTGGCCTCTCCATCCCGCAGCTGTGCCGCATCCCGGAAATCCTCGATGGACAGGGGCGATGGACAGCCCTCGTCAGCCTTCTTCGCCGTGCAACTGCTTACGACCAAGATGCGCCTAGACATCGTACCTCAGCCTCCAGTGGCCCCCAAGCCCCGGCCGAGCCTGTCATGGCCGGGCCAAAGGGCAAGCCTACCGGTTCCCGGCCGCGGGCCTCGTCCGCGCCTGCTCCCCCCGCGCCTCCAGCTCCCACTGCATGGCCCAGACCGCCAGGGGCCGCATGTAACCGATGGCCCGGTAGACCCCGTCGACGTCGATGGCCTCCGGGGTCTGGAACCAGAGGGGGAAGTCCCGGTAGACGGAGAGGTAGACACCGCGGGCGGTGGCGAAGGCCTCCTCCCTCATCCCCTCCTGGAGCATCGCCGCGGCCAGGCTGAAAGTGGTCCCCGTCCAGACCTCGGCCGACTGCATGCACGTGCGGTCGGGCCGGCCGTCGGGGCGCATCCCGTTCACGGCCCCCCGCTCGCCCGGCGCCCCTGCGGGCGGGTCGCCCCGCCGCCCGCGTCCACCGCCCCGCCAGCCCATGACGTTGAGGGCGAACACCTTGCGGAGGACCGACCGGGCGTGCTCGCTCGGCACCACCCCGGGGAGCCCGGAGGCCCTGGTGAACCAGTGGCCGGCGAGCTGGTCGGCCATGACGCTGTCGCTGTGAGGGCCGCCGGAGGCGTCGTAGAGGTAGTACTCGCCGTTCCAGAGGCTCTCCTCGTAGGCCTCGCGGGCGCGCGCGAACAGGCCCTCCCACTCAGCCGCCTTCTCCTCACGACCCGCGGCCCGCGCGAGGGCAGCGCCCGCCTCGAGGCAGGCCAGCCAGAGTCCTCCCGTGTAGGCGCTGGGGCCGCGGGCCGACCAGACGTCGTAGGTCTGGTCGGGGTAGCCTTCGTTCTCGATGAGCCCGTCGCCGTCGCGGTCGAAGCGGAGCATGTAGTCCACGGCCTTCTCGACGGCCGGCCACACGTCCGCGAGGAAGGCCCCGTCTCCCGAAAGGACCCAGTCGCGGTGGACCTGGAGCACGAACTTGGGGTTGAGGTCCTTCCAGCGGCTCACGTCCTGGGCGTCGTAGGCGTTGACGAGGCGCCACGGGTCCTCGGACGGGGACCCCAGGTCGTGAGGGACGACCCCGGCCACCTTCCGGGGGGCCCGCCTGCCGGAGAAGAGGTAGGTCACCGTCTCGGGGTGCTCGAGCCCGACGGCCCGGGCGAAGTCGCGCTGGAGGGAGAGCTCCAGCTCCGGCCAGAGCATGGCCAGGGCGAACGACGCCGAGAAGTGCACGTCGTAGGTGTTGTACATCAGGTACTCGTGGCTCTCGAGGTAGGCGAAGTGGCCTATGTCGGGCTCGGGGAGGAACTCGGCGGCCGGGCCGCCGCCGGTCTCCGGGCGGCCCGCGGTCCAGACGGTGCCGCCGTCGACGAGGTAGTAGGTCTCGTTGAAGAGGAGGCTCTTGTACCAGTCGGGCAGCCCCGGGTCCCCGAGAACCGGCCCCTGCCAGGCCTCGATGGCCGCCTCCCATTCGGCGAGGCGCAGCACGGCGTCCCGGGCCAGGGCCGCGGCCGCCTTCCCGTCCCTCCCGTAGAAGCGGGTGTACCGCCTGTACCACCCCGTCCCGAGGCCGAACCGGGCCACGGGCATGTCCCAGGCCAGGACGAAGACCAGCTCGCGCGCGTCCCCGGGCGGCACGACCGTCCGGGCGCACACGGCGGCCCCGATGGCCTCCCCCGGGCGGGAGGGACCGGTCTCCCCTCCCCCCTTCACTTCCCCCTCGGCTTCCCGCTCGGCTCGCCCCTCCGCTTCGCCCTCCGCTTCCCTGTCCGCGCTTCTGCCGCCCCCGAGGCGACCGTGAGCGGCGAACTCGCGCCAGAGGTCCAGAGCCGTGAAGGAACCGTCAGGCCGGCGGGTGCAGACCGTGAAGCGAGGGCGCGCCGTCACCTCCACCCCGTCCCCCGCCACCGCCGCCACGGCGAAGGTCAGCGGGTCCTCGTACACCACCCGGTCCTTCCGGCCCTCCCCCGGCCGGGGCACCTTCGCCTGGCGGTGGCGGTGCTCAAGGCAGACGCCGAGGACCTCCCTCCCGCCCGCCGGCTCCCGGAAGAGGCGGTTCCGGTGGCCCCCGGCGAGGTCGTTGGGGCCGCCCGTCCCGTTCTGGAAGGAGAACATGAGGGCGACCTCGGCCTCGGTCGGGCCCGCGTTCTCGACCGTCCAGACGAAGGCGGCCACCGGGAGGCTCGAGTCGCGGTAGTCGTGCGGGATGACCGGCGACACCTGACGGCAGGTCAGCCTCAGGCCCGGGACGGGCTCCTCATAGACGGTCCAGGCCCGCGGGAAAAGGGCGTGGTAGGTGGCCTTCGTCTCGTCCAGGGCCCAGTTCCAGGCCCAGAGACCGGCGTCTCCCGCCCGGCCGGGAAGGGCTGCCCTGCCGGCACGGACCGCCCGGCCGCGACCGCCTCCGCCGCCGGACACCCCGTCGGGGCGGGGCGCCAGGACGAGGGCCTGCGTCCCGTCTGCGTCACCCGCTGCCCTGCCCGTGCCGTCGGCCTCCACATCCGGGCCCGCCGCTCCCTTCCGACGGACCCATAGCGAGAACTGGTC
>DPMO01000007.1 GCA_003541445.1 Clostridiales bacterium
CACCACGGCGTCGAGATCCTGGACGAGGCCATCGAGGCGGCCGTCCGGCTGTCGGACCGTTTCGTGTCCGACCGGTTCCTGCCGGACAAGGCCATCGACCTCATCGACGAGGCCGCCTCCCGGGTGCGCCTGAGGGCCTTCACCGCCCCGCCCGACCTGAAGGAGATGGAGGAAGAGCTCGAACGGCTTGTCCGGGAGAAGGAGGCGGCGGTGTCGGCCCAGGAGTTCGAGAAGGCGGCGGGCCTCCGCGACAAGGAACGTGAGCTGCGGGAGCGCCTGGAGGCCGCAAGACGGGAGTGGAAGCACAAGAGGGTCGAGGCGAAGAGTGTCGTCGGGGCCGAGGACATCGCCCACATCGTCTCTTCCTGGACGGGCATCCCGGCCACAAAGCTCGAGGTCGAGGAATCCCAGCGCCTGCTGAACCTCGAGGAGGTCCTCCATGAGCAGGTGATAGACCAGGAGGACGCCGTCCGCGCCGTCGCCCGGGCCATCCGCCGGGCCCGGGCCGGGCTGAAGGACCCGCGGCGGCCCATCGGGTCCTTCATCTTCCTGGGGCCGACCGGCACCGGGAAGACCCACCTCGCCCTCGCCCTGGCGGAGGCCCTCTTCAGTGACAGGGACGCCGTCATCCGCATCGACATGTCCGAGTACATGGAGCGGCATAACGTATCGCGCCTTGTCGGCGCCCCGCCGGGGTATGTCGGTCACGAGGAGGGCGGCCAGCTCACCGAAGCGGTGCGGCGGCGCCCGTACTCGGTCGTCCTCTTCGACGAGATAGACAAGGCCCATCCGGAGGCCTTCAACATCCTCCTCCAGATACTGGAGGACGGGAGGCTCACCGACGCCCAGGGCCGGACCGTCGACTTCCGCAACACGGTCATCGTCATGACGGCCAACATCGGCGCCCACCTGATAGCGAAGGAGGGCGGCCTGGGCTTCAGGGCCGACCGCTCTCCGGCCTCGGACTACGAGGCGATGAAAGAGAAACTGATGGAACAGGTGAAGCGCGAGTTCCGGCCGGAGTTCCTGAACCGTGTGGACGAGATCATCGTCTTCCGGCCGCTGGAGATGGAGCACCTGGTGCAGATCGTCGGGCTGATGCTCAAGGACGTCGGCCGGCGCCTGGCGGAGATGGGCATCGAACTCGAGGTAACCGACAAAGCTAAGGCCAGGCTGGCCGAAGAGGGGAACGACCCCACCTACGGCGCAAGACCCCTGAGGCGCGCCATCGTGCGGCTCGTCGAGGACCCGCTCTCCGAGGAGTACCTCAAGGGGACGTTCAGGTCGGGCCGCAAGGTGCGGGTGGATTTCGACGAGGAGAAGGGGTTCACGTTCACCGACGTCGGGCCCTCGTCCAAGCCCTCGTCCAAGCCCTCGGGCGCCGGAGACCACCCACCCGGGCGGACGACGGACGAGACACCCGGGGACGGTGGCGCCGACGACTCTGAGAACGACACCGGGAAGAGGACCTCGAAATAGACCGGGGAGAATCCAGTGGAGACATCCGGCGGGGGGAACGACGCCCGCCGCCCGCGGCCCGGGGAAGCCGGGCGGAAGCGACCAGGTCGAGCCGGCCCGGCCTCGCACCCCGCCCCGGCTTCCCCACCGGCGCTGCGGATGAAGGGCGCGGGGGCCGCAGGCGGAAGCACCCCCGGGCGGCGCTCATCGAGATCCTGCGGCAGGTAGCCCCGGGCACCCCGCTCCGGGCCGGGGTTGACAGCATCTTGCGGGGGCGCACCGGCGCCCTCATCGTCGTCGGGGACACCCCCGAGATCCTGGCCACGCTCGACGGGGGCTTCAGAGTGGACGCCGCCTTCACCCCTTCTGCGCTCTACGAGCTCTCAAAGATGGACGGCGGCATCGTCCTCTCCAAGGACACCTCCCGCATCCTCTACGCGAACGTGCAGCTGAACCCTGACCCTTCCCTGCCTTCAGACGAGACCGGCATAAGACACCGGACGGCGGAGCGCCTGGCCCGTCAGACGGGGGAGCTCGTTCTGGCCGTCTCCTCCCGGCGCAGTGTCGTCACCCTCTATAAGGGGGACCTCAAGTACAGTCTGCGGGACATCGGGTTCATCCTTGAGAAGGCGAACGAAGCCGTGGAGGTGCTGGACCGCTACCGGAACGGGCTCAACGAAGCCCTGACCTCACTGACGGCCCTGGAGTTCGAGGACATGGTGACGGTCGGGGACTTCGCCGCCGTCCTTCAGAAGGCCGAACTCGTCCTCAATGTGGCGGACGAGATCGAGGCTCTCGCCGCCGAGCTGGGGACAGAGGGCCGGCTGGTGAGCATCCAGATGAGCGAGGTCGTTCCGCTCGTGGAGGCCACGGCCCTCCTGGTGATCCGGGATTACTGGAAGGGTCCGAAGGGATGCGACCCGGAGGACGTCCAGGCGCGTCTGAAGAGCCTTTCGGAGTCGTCCATGCTCACCGCGGGAGAGATAGCCCGGGTCATGGGGTACTCCGGCAGCGAGGCCGGTCTGGCGGAACACGCGACGCCCCGTGGAGCCAGGCTGCTGCACGCTGTCCCGCGGGTGCCGGCCGCGGTGGCGGACAGGGTCGTGGAGAGGTTCGGCAACCTGCAGCGCATCCTCGCGGCGACGATGGCCGAACTGGACGAGGTGGAAGGGGTGGGAGAAGCCCGGGCCAGAGCTCTCAAGGAGAACCTGAGAAGGATGAGGGAACAGGCGCTTCTCGGTTGGTCACCGGGTTAGAGGGGGCGGTCCGGTCGCGGCCCCTGGCGCTTGGCGGGGACCCGCACCGGTCAGCAGAAATAGAACGGCCCCAGGGCGACGAGGCGGTCCCTCTCGTGTTCGAGGACCTCGCCCATGTCGATGCCGAGGACCTCACAGAGCCCTAC
>DPMO01000048.1 GCA_003541445.1 Clostridiales bacterium
ACGACCAGGGCTTCAAGTACTTCGAGTTCGGCTATGGCTTCGCCCTCGCCGCGCTCCTGGGGCTGGTGATCTTCGCCATCAGCCGCCTGCAGTTCCGCTACATGAAGAACGAGATCGACATGTAAGGGGGCTGGACGTTCCCAATGAAGCTCTCTCCGTTGGCCCGGGTGGTCCTCTACGCCCTGCTCGCCGCCGGCGTCTTCATCATGGTGGCCCCCTTCCTCTACATGGTGGCGACGGCCCTGACGCGCTACGCCTACACCCTGCCGTTCCCCCCGCGGCTGTACCCGACCGACCCGACCCTCGAGAACTTCGTGAGGGCCTGGACGTCCAACAACTTCGCCCGCTACACCATGAACAGCCTGCTCGTCGCCACATCGGCGATGGTGCTGACCGTGACCGTGTCGACCCTCACGGCCTACGGCTTCTCCCGCTTCCAGTTCCCGGCCAAGGAACTCATCTTCAAGGTCATGCTCATCACCATGATGATTCCCGGAATGGTCGCGCTGATCCCCACCTTCCTGGTCATGCGCGACCTGCATCTGCTGAACAGCCGGCTCGGGCTGGTGCTGCTGTACGCCAGCACCGGCATCGCCTTCAACACCTTCCTTCTGCGGAGCTTCTTCGAGGGGCTGCCGAAAGAACTGGAAGAGGCCGTGCTCGTCGACGGCGGCAACCGGTGGACCATCCTCCGGCACGTCATCATCCCCCTGAGCACACCCGCCCTGGCGACAGTGGCCATCTTCTCGTTCATGGGCGCCTGGGACGAGTTCTGGTGGGCCATGACCCTGATCCAGGATGAGGCCAAACGCACCCTGCCCATCGCCATCCGCCTCTTCCAGGGGATGCACGCCACCAACTACAGCCTGGTCTTCGCCGCGTCCCTGATAGCCATGGTGCCCGGGGTGGGGCTCTTCGTGTTCTTCCAGCGCTACTTCATCCAGGGGCTCAGGTCGGGAGCGACCAAAGGATGAGGAGACCGACCGCCGTCTGGGGGCTAGTGGTCATCCTGGGGCTCGGTGCGCTCGGCGGGCTGGTTGCGGGTCGGGTGATGCCCCTGTTCGGACAAGCGGAGGCCCCCCAGCTTGTGGACGTCTATCCTCTCGTGGGGATGGTCGCGCCGGGCCGAGAGGTGCCGCTAAAGGTTCAGGTGAGGTTCCCGGCTCCTGCGGGCGAAGGGGAGGCCGGGGCCGCACCGGGGGCCACGGCCGCGTCCACACCACCGCTGACGCTCCGCGTGAGGTTCACCCGGCTGTTCGAGGAAATCGGAGCCACCACCGTCGAGGTGGCCGGTGAGGAGACCACCTTCACGTGGAGGGTGCCGGCCGACCCTCCGGAGGCCGGATACGGAGTCGAGGTCGAGCTCGTCGGTCCGGACGGGCGGGTGCTCGGCAGGCGGGCGACCGCTGTCGACGTGGGCACGGACTGGACCCGGAAGCCGCGCTATGGTTTCGTCTGTGACTTCGGGCCGGACCAGGTAGGCCGGAGGGACCGCTTCGAGACCATGGCCCGCTTCCACCTCAACGGGCTCCAGTTCTACGATTGGATGTACAGGCACTCGGAGTACCTCCCGCCCGCGGAGGAGTACCGGGACCCTCTCGGCCGGCCGATGTCTCTGGCGGCCGTCCGGGACAAGATTCGACTCGCGCGGGAGCACGGCATGGCCTCGATGGCCTATGTGGCCGTCTACGGGGCGCCGGTGGACTTCTACCTCCAGCACCCGGACTGGGCCCTCTACACCTGGGACGGCACCCCGGCCACGCTGGGCGAGGACTTCCTCGTCATCATGAACCTCGAGCGCGACAGCCCGTGGCGGGCGCACATGCTGAGCGAGTACCGGAAGGTCATGACCGCCCTCGCGTTCGACGGCCTACACCTCGACCAGTACGGCGACCCGAAGTTCGCCCTGGCCTATCCCCCTGAAGAGGGCCGGATGGTCGACGTGGCTCTGGAGCTTCCGAGTTTCATCAACGAGGCGAAGGACGCCGTCGAAACCGCCCGTCCCGGAGGCAAGGTCATCTTCAACAACGTCGGGAACTGGCCCACGAGGGACACCGCCTCGTCGAAGGTGGACGCCGTGTACATCGAGGTCTGGCCCCCGTACAGGCACTTCCAGCATCTCAAGGAGCTGATCGATGAGGCCCGCGCCGAGAGCGAGGGGAAGGCCGTCGTCCTGGTGGCCTACATCCCGCCGGAGTTCGAGCCGTCGGTGCTGCTGACCGATGCCGTCATCTTCGCCTGCGGCGGGTTCCACCTGGAGCTGGGCGAAGGGGCGGGGATGCTCCGCGGCCCCTACTTCCCGGACTACCAGGCCCTGTCCCCCGAGCTGGAGGCAGACCTGCGCCGCTACTACGATTTCGCGGTCCGCTACCAGGAGCTGCTCTACTCAGCCGACCTCGAGGAACGCGACCTGTCGCACGGCGGCGTGGAGGTCGAGGGAGTCAGGACCGGCGACAAGGGCTACTTCAACGTCGTATGGGCCATGGTCAGGGAGAACCCGCGCTACCAGGTCACACACCTCATCAACCTTCTGGGGCTCCAGTCGGCCGAGTGGAACGCCCCACGGCGGGAGCCGCCGGACCCCCTGGGGAGCGTGCGGGTCCGGATCGCCAGCCCCGTCGAGCCTGTGCGGGTCTTCGTTCTGTCGCCGGACCGGGACGCCGCCCGAACCGGGGCCGGGGCTGGGGCCCAGGCCGTACCTTTCAGTTATGAGGATGGTGTCGTCACCCTCACCCTCCCGGGGCTGGAGTACTGGGACATGGTCGTGTTCGAGAAGCCCGGGCCCCCTCCCGGCGGCTCCGCCGGCCGTGATTGACCGTCCACCTTCCTCCCAGCCCGGGACCGAGAGGAGTCAACGGTTGACCAGGACACTGGACCTTCGTCAGAAGAGCATCGAGGTCATCGAGCAGAACCAGTCGCCGTCGAAGGGGCTGGTGGCCTGCCCCACCTTCAAGACCTACAACTACTGCTGGCTGAGAGACGGCACGTTCATCGCCTACGCCATGGACCGGGTCGGACGCCACGACGTGGCCGAGGGGTTCTACCGGTGGGTGAACGATGTCATCTGTGCCCGGGCCGACAGGGTCGAGCGGCTCATCGCCAAGGCGAGAGCGGGGGAGCCCATCGGTCCGGACGAGTACCTGCACGCCAGGTACAACCTTGACGGCACCGACGGCCAGGAGGACTGGCCGAACTTCCAGCTCGACGGCTACGGGACCTGGCTCTGGGGCCTCGGCGAGCACATCAGGAGGACGGGGAACCGGAGACTCGCGGTCGAGTTCCGGACGGCCGTCGACCTCACGGCCCGCTATCTCGAGGAGTTCTGGGCCCGGCCTAACTACGACTGCTGGGAGGAGCACGGCGACCGCGTCCACCCGTCCACCCTGGCCTGCATCTACGGTGGTCTCCGGACCGTCGGGGAATTCGCCGGAGAGGTCGAGGCTCGCGGGACCCGGAACAAAGGCGGGCGGGGAGCCGCCGGGAGCGGCCGCTCCGGTCTGTCCCGCACCGCCGACCGCACCGCCGACCTCATCAAGGAGACCGTCCTCGAGAAAGGGGTCACGAACGGCCGTCTGGTCAAGTCCTTCGGCTCGGCCGAGGTGGACGCCAACCTGCTCTGGGTCAGCACCCCTTTCCGGCTGCTCGAGCCCACCCATCCGGTGATGGTCAGCACCGTCGAGGAGATCGAGCGGGTGCTCCTGACCGCGGGGCTCCACCGCTACCGTGAGGACACATACTACGGCGGCGGGGAATGGATACTGCTCACCGCGTTCCTGGGCTGGTACTACTGCGAGACCGGCCGGGTGGACGACGCCAAGCGCCTGCTCCGCTGGATAGAGGCCCAGGCCGACGAGGACGGGCTCCTGCCCGAGCAGGTGCCGCACAACCTCAACGACCCGGACTACTACCCGGTCTGGGTCGCGAGGTGGGGGGAGATAGCCAAGCCCCTGCTCTGGTCACACGCCATGTACCTGGTTCTCGCCGAGGAGGTCGCCGCGGCGGAGGGCGGCGCCCGGGCGGAGGCGTCAGGCCCGGGCGCCCCGGCCGAGGCTGACGCAGGGGCGGCGCACCGGAAGGGGAAAGCGGCGGATGGCTGACCGTTGGAGCCTGTCGCTCTGGCCCACCCGGGCGCAGTTCCGCCCGGGAGACACCGTCACCCTGACCGCCAGGATTGGCGGTCCGGCCGGAGGGCGCGCCCGCCTGCACGTCCTCGTCACGGAGGGCGGTTCGCCCGCCGGCGTGCCGGTGGACGCGGTGCGCGACGTGGAGGTTCCCTCCACAGGCGAGCCGGCGGTCCTCCGACTCGAGTGGCCGCCTCCAGAGACCGACGCCGGTTCCGGGAAGTCGTGGCGCGCCTTCGGGGTCGACGCGTGTCTTCTCCCGGCCCATGACCAGGGGATGACAGGCCCGGTCCGGGCGGCGGATGAGACCGGGGCGCTCGCCCGCGCCTCCACCGCCTTCGATGTGGCCTCCCACTGGTCCCTTGCCCCGCGCTACGGGTTCCTGGCCGACTTCGACCCGGGGCTCACGCCGGCCGACGATGCGGTGCGCCTTGAGGAGATGCTGCGCCTGCACCTGAATGTCGTGCAGTTCTACGACTGGATGTACCGACACCACACCTATGTCCCGCCGGAGGAAGTCTTCACCGACCCCATGGGGCGCGTTGTGGACTTCGGCGTCGTCCGCCGCCGCCTCGAGCTGTGCCGCCGGCAGGGCATGGCCCCCATGGCCTACGCTTCCGTGTACGGCGCGGAGTGGGACCTGATGGAGGACCACCCGGATTGGCTTCTCTACGACGGCACGGGCGAGCCCATGCGCCTGGCCGGGTGTCCTTTCTACATCCAGGACCTGTCGCCGGGCTGCGGCTGGCGCACGCGCCTGATGGACCAGTACCGGCAGGCTCTGGACCTCGGTTTCGTCGGTCTGCACTGCGACGCCTACGGTTCTCCGACGCGCGG
>DPMO01000285.1 GCA_003541445.1 Clostridiales bacterium
GCCGTTTCGTCATGGTCTGAGCTCGGGGGCATCATCCTCTTGTCGCTCGCCGTCTCGGGGACGGCCGTCCTTCTCGCCTCGGCCGTAGGGGTGCCCCTCGGGTCCCTGCTCGGCCTCTCCCGCTTTCGCGGGCGGCCGCTCGTGGTCCGCGCCACCTACACGCTCATGGGCCTCCCCCCCACGGTGGCCGGTCTCGCCGTCTACATGCTTCTCCGGGCTCCCGGGCCCCTCGGCGGCCTCGGCCTCATCTTCACGCCGGCGGCGATGGTCATCGCCCAGTGGGTCCTCGTCACGCCCATCATCATCGGACTCGTCGCCGCGGCCGTCGAGGACAAGGACCGCCGCTTCCGCGAGACGGCCGTCCTCCTGGGCGCCACGCCCTGGCAGGCGCGGCTCCTCGTCCTTCGGGAGGCGCGGCCGGCCGTCTTCGCCGCCGTGGTCGCCGGGCTGGGGCGGGCCATGGCCGAGGTCGGCGCGGTCATGCTCGTCGGCGGCAACATCCGCTGGGAGACCCGGGTGATGACGACGGCCATCCTTTTGGAGACGCGCCGGGGCAACTTCGGAGACGCGCTCGTCCTGGGTGGGGTCCTGCTCGTCATCGGGTTCCTTCTCAACTCCGCCATCCACAGATTTCAGACCGGAGAGGGGTGAGGCGGTGCCGGCGGGAGACGAAGTGATGTGCGCCGTCGGCCTCAAGAAGTCCTACGACGGCCGCCTCGTGCTCGACGTCGAGCGGCTCGGCGTCAGGCGGGGTGAGGTCCTGGCCGTCCTGGGCCCGAGCGGGGCCGGCAAGACGACCCTCCTGCGCCTCCTGGCCACCCTTGAGGAGCCTTCGGCGGGGGAGGTCCGCTTCGGAGACCTGGTGTGGGCCGGCAGACTCTCGCCGGCCGACCTTCTCCACTGGCGCCGGCGGCTCTCCTTCGTGCCGCAGAACCCCGTCCTGTTCACGGGGACGGTCCGCTTCAACGTCGAGATGGCCCTCGCCCTGCGCGGCCGGGACGGCCCGGCGGCGTCTGACGAGGTCGAGGCCCTCCTGGACAGGGTGGGGCTCCTGCCTCTCGCCGGAGCCCGCGCCGGCTCTCTGTCCACCGGAGAGGCCCAGAGGGTGTGTCTTGCGCGGGCCCTGGTGACGCGTCCGGACGTCCTCCTGTTCGACGAGCCGACGGCCAGCCTCGACCCGGCCAACGTGGCCATCATAGAGGAGACCCTGCGGGAGGCGGTGCGCGGTTGGCGTCCGGCCGTCGTCATCGTGACCCACAACCTGTTCCAGGCCCGCCGCGTGGCCGACAGGGCGGCCCTCCTCGTGGCTGGGAAGCTGGTCGAGGTCGGGGAGACCGACCGCCTGCTGGACCGGCCGTCCGACCCCAGGACGGCGGCTTTCGTGAGAGGGGAGATGGTCTACTGACGAGACAGGGTGATTTCCGCAAGGTCATCTCTCTGACCGAGGCGAAGCGTCTTGTCCGCCGGGCCCTGGGTCCAGGCGGCTCTCCTGCGGCGGGCCGGGTCCGGCGGCCGGCCCCGGAACGTGTGCCGCTGGCCGAGGCCGCGGGACGCGTCCTGGCCGAACCTGTCGTGGCCGCCGAGGACGTTCCCGCCTTCGACCGCTCGACGGTCGACGGCTACGCGGTCATCGCCGAGGACACCTTCGGCGCCGCGGAGGGCGCACCCGCCCTGCTCGAGGTCGTCGGGACCGTCGAGATGGGGCGCCCGGCGGGCTTCCGTCTCACGGCCGGGCAGGCGGGGGCGGTCCCGACCGGCGGGTCCCTTCCCGAGGGGGCCGACGCCGTGGTCATGGTCGAGCACAGCGTCATTCCGGGTGAGGGACTCGTCGAGCTGACCCGTCCCGTCGCGCCGGGTGAGAACGTCGTCCGGGCGGGGGAGGACATCAGGCGGGCCACCGAGGTCCTGCCGGCCGGACGGCGCCTCGCCCCGGCGGACGTGGGGGTCCTGGCCGCCGTAGGGGTGACCGAGCCCGTGTGTTTCGCCCGCCCGCGGGTGGCCGTCATCCCCACCGGGGACGAGATCGTGCCCCCCGACGCCCCGGTCTGCCGGCCGGGTCAGGTGCGGGACGTGGTCTCGGTCGCCCTGGCCGCCCTCATCAGCCGGGACGGGGGCGTGCCACGGGTCTCCGACGTGGTCCCTGACCGGCGCGAGGCGCTCGAGGCGGCCGTGTCCGGGGTCCTGCCTGAGAGCGAGCTCGTCCTCGTCCTCGGGGGGAGTTCGGTCGGGGCGCGCGACCACACCGCGGCGGTCATCGACAGATGCGGGCCGCCCGGCGTGCTCTTCCACGGTCTGGCCCTGAAGCCCGGCAAGCCGACCCTTTTCGGCGTGTGCGGAGGGGTGGGCAAGGGTGACCGAGCGGTGGCCGTCTTCGGGCTTCCGGGGCACCCGGTGTCCGCCCTGGTCGTGTATCGCCTCCTCGTGCGGACGGCCCTGCGCCTTGTGGCCGGCGAGGCCGTGCCGGCGTGGCGCGACGAGGCGGGCGCCGACCCGCTCGAGGCCACCGTCGCGGCGACACTCACCCGTGCGGTCCCGTCCGACCAGGGGCGTGAAGACTATGTCTGCGTGAGGCTCCGCCCTTCGGAGGCGGCCCCGCCGCCTGCGGGGGCCGGGGCCGGTCCGCCGGGCTCCGGACGGGGTGCCGTCCTTCTGGCCGAGCCTGTCTTCGGCAAGTCGGGGCTCATCACCATGCTCGCTCAGGCCGACGGCCTCGTCCGCATCCCCGCCGGACGGCGCGGGCTCGAGCCCGGGACAGAGGTCGAGGTGATCCTTCTTGACTAGGAGCTTGACTGGGAGCGGAGTCTACGTCGGGGCCACCCCGCTGGATGAGGCCTGCTCGCGGTTTCTGACCGCCGTGGACCTCCGCCCGCTCGAGGCGGAGGAGGTCCTCGTCGAGGAGGCGGCGGGCCGGGTCACGGCCGGGGTCGTCACGGCCCGGCTTTCCTCACCCCACTACCACGCCGCGGCCATGGACGGCTACGCCCTTCGGGCGGAGGCGACCTACGGGGCTTCCGAGCGGAGCCCGGTGAGGCTCGAGCTCGCGGATGTCCCCGGCGGTCTCCGGGCCGTGCGCGTCGACACCGGCGACCCGCTCCCGGAGGGATGCGACGCCGTGGTCCCTCTCGAGGACGCTCTTCTGGTGGAGGACGGCCTCGCCGGCGCCCGCGCCGACCCGGGCGCCGGCCTCGCCGACGGGAGGCGGGCCGGCGCGGAGGCGGAGGCGCAGGCGGTCGAGCTCCGCGCGGCCGTCTACCCCTGGCACCACGTGCGCCTCCAGGGGGAGGACGTGGTCGCCGGGCAGGTCCTCTTCGGCGAGAACCACCTCCTGACACCGGCCGACGTGGGCGTGCTCCTCGCCGCCGGAGTGCGCCGCGTCGCCGTCAGGCGCCGCCCGGTGGTGACCTTCATCCCGACCGGTGACGAGGTCGTGAGTCCTCTCCGGCGGGAGGAGCTGCTTCCGAGGCCCGGGCAGATCGTCGAGACGAACGGGACCGTGGCTCGGCTCACCCTAGAGTCGTGGGGCGCGGAGGTGAGACTGGCCGCCCCCGTTCCGGACGACCCCGACCTCCTCGCCCGCGCGCTGGACGAGGCCCTCCGGGCGTCGGACATGGTCCTCATAGGGGCCGGCTCCTCGGCCGGGCGCGGCGACTTCACGGCCCGGGTCATCGCCGGCCGGGGGCGGGTCCTGGTCCACGGGGTGGCCGTCCGGCCGGGGAAACCGGTGGTGCTGGGAGTCGCGGAGGCGGAGGGGGTGACGGGGGCGGCAGCGGGGGTGGCAGG
>DPMO01000066.1 GCA_003541445.1 Clostridiales bacterium
CGGTCACGACGTCCGGCACGAACCCCTGGAGGGCGAGTTCGGCATGGGTCTCGGCCGCGTTCCCCACAAGGGCGACGGACAGGGGTTTCTTCGCCTCACGGGCCTCGGTCACCATGGCGACGGCCTCGTCGAGGTCCGCGGTCATGGTGTCGACGTAGCCCGTCTCGAGACGGCGCCTGATGCGGGCCTCGTCGACCTCGACGATGAGGGCCACACCGCCGTTCATCGTGACCGCCAGCGGCTGGGCCCCGCCCATACCTCCCAGGCCCGCCGAGAGGACCACGCGTCCGGCGAGGCTGCCCCCGAAGTGCTGGCGGCCGAGCTCGGCCAGGGTCTCGTAGGTGCCCTGGACGATGCCCTGGGTCCCGATGTATATCCAGCTCCCCGCGGTCATCTGCCCGAACATGGTGAGGCCCATCCGCTCGTACTCCCAGAAGTGCTCCCAGTCGGCCCAGTGCGGGACGATGAGGGAGTTGGCGATGAGGACCCGCGGGGCCATCTCGTGGGTCCGGAACACCCCCACCGGCTTGCCTGACTGGACCAGCAGGGTCTCGTCGTTCTCAAGCTCCCGCAGGGCACGGACGATGGCGTCGAAGCACTCCCAGTTGCGGGCGGCCTTCCCGCTGCCCCCGTAGACGATGAGCTCGTCGGGCCTTTCGGCCACCTCGGGGTCGAGGTTGTTCATCAGCATCCGCATGGCGGCTTCCTGTGCCCAACCCTTGCAGGTCAGTTCAGGGCCGCGCGGGGCCCTTACCCGTCTGGTCGTCATGGTCATTCCCCCTCCTCGACGAACGACTTTCGAGATGATATTCGCCCCCTGCGGCGTCCTCCTGGTCGGGGCTGCGGCCGCGGCCGGGGCCTTCACCAGCCGAACCGGCCTTCCAGGACGAGCCGGGCCACGGCCTCTATCGCGCCGGACAGGACCCGGTCGTCGGCCGCATAGGGAACGTGCCGGCGGACCTCGAGATAGCTCCGGCGGGTGCCTTCGCCCAGCGGAGCGGCGAGGGCCTCCGGGTCACCCCCCGGCTCGCCGAACCCGGCGGCCCCGGCCCTCAGGTCGACGGCCTGGGCCGCCGCCAGCAGCTCGCAGGCGATGACCCTGGCCGTGTTGGCCACGATGTCCCTCGTCTTGCGGGCCGCGACCGTGCCCATGCTGACATGGTCCTCCTGTCCGGCCGAAGAGGGTATCGAATCCACGCTGGCCGGGTGGGCGAGGACCTTGTTCTCCGAGACCAGGGAGGCCGCCGTGTACTGCACCAGCATGAACCCCGAGTTGAGACCCCCGCCGGGGGTGAGGAAGGCCGGCAGCCCCTCGGAGAGGGTCGGGTCCACCAGGCGGGCGAGGCGCCGCTCACTGATGGACGCCAGTTCGGACACGGCCACCGAGGCGAGGTCGGCGGCGAAGGCCACCGGCTCCCCGTGGAAGTTGCCGCCCGAGAGGACATCCGCGCCGTCCGGCAGGACGAGAGGGTTGTCGGTGACCGAGCCCATCTCCGTCTCGACGACCCTCGTCGCCCACTCCAAGGCGTCGGCCGCCGCCCCGTGGACCTGGGGGACGCAACGCAGGGAGTAGGCGTCCTGGACCCGGAGCTCGCCGGCCCGGGTCATGTAGTGCGACCCCCGCGTGAGCTCCCGGACCTTCCGGGCCACCAGGCGCTGCCCGGGGTGAGGTCTCACCTCCGCCAGGCGCTCGTCGAAGGCGTCCCTCACCCCCCTCAGGGCCTCCAGGGTCAGCGAGGCCGACACCGTGGCCGCTTCCAGGAGCCGCCAGGCGTCGACCAGGGCCAGACCCAGGACGGCCGTCATCGCCTGGGTGCCGTTGATGAGAGCCAGCCCTTCCTTGGCCTCGAGGACAAGGGGCCTGATTCTGGCGGCGGCCATGGCCTCCCGGCCGGGGACGACCCCTCCCCCCGGGGTGAGGGCCTCCCCCTCCCCGATGGCCACCAGGGCCAGGTGGGCCAGAGGAGCGAGGTCGCCGCTCGCGCCCAAGGAACCCTGCTGGGGCACGACAGGGTGGACGCCCCGGTTCAGCATCTCGATGAGGGTGTCCACCACGACGGGCCGGACCCCCGAGCACCCGTGGGCGAGAGCGGCGGCCCGGAGGAACAGCATCCCCCGCACGACGTCCACGTCGAAGGGCGGGCCCACGCCGGCCGCGTGGCTCAGGATGAGGTTCCTTTGGAGAGTCCTGGCGTCACCGGGCGGGAGAGAGACGTCGCACAGCCTCCCGAACCCCGTGGTGACGCCGTAGATCACCCGTCCGTCGGCCAGGGCCCGGTCGATGACCGAGCGTCCGGCCTCCATCCGGCCACGGGCCTCCGCAGCGAGGACGACCCGCGCGCGTCGGCGGGCCACGGCCTCAAGGTCGGAAAGCCCCAGAGCCCGGTCCCCGATGGTAACCTGGTTCACCAAAGCCATCGCCTCCGCGCCCGACTCCTACTCCCGGCTGTAGCCGTAGGTCCCGAGACGGGACCCGAGCCGCCAGTAGACCCCTCCGCCGTAGCAGAGGGGGTCCAGGCGGGCGACATCTATCTTGTCCCTGGAGTCCACGACATCCTCGTCGGCCTGGACGGCCACGACCTCGCCGACGAAGAGGTCGTGACTGCCGGCCCGGTAGGTGTGCCGGACACGGCACTCGAGGGCCAGGGGGCATTCCGCGACGACGGGAACCGACACCACCCGGGCGGGGGCCCGGGTGAGGCCGGCCAGGGCGAACTTGTCCCGGCGGCGTCCTGACACGTTGCCGCAGAGGTCCACGGCCCGGCTCATGCCGCTCGAGGGCACGTTCACGACGAACTCGCCCGACCGGGCGATGAGGCCGTGCGAGAAGCGGGACGGCCTCACGGCGATGGCCACCATCGGGGGTTCGGAACAGGCGACACCCGTCCAGGCCAGGGTGATGAGGTTGTCCCGCCGCACCCCCTCCACCTCACCGGCACAGCTCACCAGCACGGCGGGGAGAGGGTAGAGGGCGGTGGCGGGGGGAAGGACCTTCTTGACCTTCGTGCGGGACTCTGACAACGCGGTCACACCCTTCTCTCGTCAGGTCGGCTCCGGAGAGCGCCGGGAGGGCCGGGGCGGCGGCCGGGGCGTGGGGCGGGCGCCCGGGCACCACCGGGCGCCCGGGAGAGCGGAGAAGGCCTCTAGAGGGCGGGAACGACCACCGAGACGGAGGCCCGCTCCGGGACCATGAGTCCCCGGAAGGTCTCGTCGACCTCCTCGAGGGAGACCCGGCCCAGGACCTCAGGGTACGAGACCAGCCCGGTTCCCTTCAATCTGTAGAGCAGGAAGAGGGTCGACATACCCTCCAGGGAGTCGAAGAGCCCGGTGTACTCCCCCAGCGTCTTCCGGCGTTTGGACTCCAGCTCCCGACGACTGATGCCCTTCTGCCGCCACTCGGAAATACCTTCTAAGAGCAATTCCGACACCCGGTCGGGGTCCTCGGTCGTCCCGCCGGCCGACAGGTGGGCAAAGGAGCGGTCCCAGGCGTAGCGGTGGGAGAAGCCCTCGTCCAGAAGGCCCTCCCGGTACAGGCGGTCGCGGAGGGGTGAGGTGAGACCGAAGACCACCTCGGCGGCGAGGCTCACGGCGGCCTCCCGCCTCAGCAGGGCCTCTCCACGGAGGTCGTCCGGCGGCCGGTCCTTGAAGCCGAGCTGGAACCACGGGCGCTTCACCGGCATCCGTGCCTCCACTCGGGATGCCGCAGGTGAGGAGGGCTCCGGCGGCAGGAGGCGCCGGACGGCGGGGGGAGGAGCGGCCGCACCCGAGTCCTCGACGAGCGCGGCGACCTCCGCGAAGACGCGGTCGGGGTCGAGGTCGCCGGCGGCGACGAAGACGGCGTTCGAGGGATGGTAGAACGTCCGATGGCAGTCGAGGAGGAGCTCCAGGGTGATGCGTGATATCGACTCGACGGTGCCGGCGATCCGCCGCCGGACAGGGTGACGCGCGTAGAGGGCCCGGTGCAGGTTCTCGATGACCTTCGCCGCCGGGTCGTCCTCGTACATCCGGATTTCCTGGGCAATGACCCGCCTCTCGGCCTCGACGCCCTCGGCGGTGAGACGGGGCGTGAAGACAAGGCCGAGCAGGAGACGGAGGGCCGGCCAGAAGTTCTCCGTGGCGGTGAAGTGGTAGGCCGTCACCGCGTAGGAGATGAAGGCGTTCGCCCGCACCCCCATCCTCGAGAACAGGGCCAGCGCACTGCCCTTCTCCGTCTCGAAGACCTTGTGCTCCAGGAAGTGGGCCGTCCCGTCGGGGACCTCCAGCTCCCTGCCGTCGACCTCGAAGAGCGCGTCCATGGCCCCGAAGCGCACCGCCAGGGCCGCGCACCGGTTCTGCAGGCCCCGACGCCTCCACACCCAGGCGTCGAGACCTCCGGGAAGGCGGGCCGCGACGAACTCACCCTGCGGCCCGGCAAGGCCCTCCGGCACGAGAGCCACCTCCTCCCGGAGGCCGGCGCCGCCTCCGCCCCCTCGCCAGAAGGTAGACGGTGTCGATGACCGGCCGACGGGCGAAGTCCCTGACGTCGGCCGCTGTCACGCCCTCCAGCTCCCGCCACGGGGCGATCCCGTCCGGGACCTGCCCGGCGGCGAGGTGCTCGAGGTGGCCGTAGACGAGCGCGCTGGGCGAGTCCAGGCGGGCCCTGGCGACGGCCAGGGCCGAGTTCCGGGTCGCCTCGAACTCCCGGTCGCTGAACCGCCCGCGGGCCAGAGAGTCGACCTCCCGCCTGATGATGTCGAGGGC
>DPMO01000062.1 GCA_003541445.1 Clostridiales bacterium
GTCCATCGCGGCCGCGTCCGTCGCCGCGGCCGGAGCCTACGTCACGAACCGCCTCTCACGCAGGAGGGGTGGAGGGAGGACCGTCGTGCTGGTGGCCCCTGGGCTCGAGGAGTCCTTCAAGACCGGGGCGGCCTTGGTCATGGGCGCTCCGGTCCTGGCGACCCATGTCGCCTTCGGGTGGCTCGAGGCCCTTTACGACCTCTTCGCCGGCTGGCGCTCCGGCTCCGGCGCGGGGCCGGGACGCCGGGCCGCGGCCGGTCTGTGCAGTCTCGTGGGGCACGCCCTCTTCGGGGCGGTCACCTGCGCCGTCCACGCCGCCACCGGCCACTGGCCCGCCGGGGTCGCGGCGGCCTATCTCCTGCATATGGGGTGGAACGCTCTGGTCATGGGAAGGGTGGGCGCCCGGTCTTGACCGTGTCAGCGGCGCCGTCCGCGGGCGGAAGCCCCCTCGAGAGGGTCCTGGCGGAAGTGTGCCGCCTGCCGGAAGTGAAGACCCTTGTCCGAGGCCTCGGCCCCGGCACGGCCCAGATGGTCTTCGGCGTCGGAGGGTCGGCCAAGACGCTCCTCGCGGCGGCTCTGCACCTGTCGACCGGCCTGCCTTCGGTCTACGTGTGCGTCGACCTCGAGGCGGCCAGGCGGGTCGAGACCGACCTTGTCACCTGGCTCGGCGAGGACGCGGTCGTCCTCTTCCCGGCCACGGGCCCGGCGCCGGTCGGGGTCGTGGCCCGCTCGGGCGAGACCCGGGTCCAGAGGTTGAGGGCCCTCGACGTCCTGCAGAGACGGGAGCCGCTCGTCGTCATCGCCCCGGTCGAGGCGGCCGCGGGCCTCGTTCCCTCCCCCTCTCGTCTGGCCCGATGCTCCTTCACCGTCCGCCGCGGGTCCGGCTCAGGGCCCCACGACCTCGCCCGGGCCCTGGCAGACGCCGGCTACGAGCGGGTGCCGCTGGTGGAGACCCCGGGGGACTTCAGCCTCAGGGGAGGCATCGTGGACGTCTACCCGCCGACCCGGACCGAGCCCTACCGCGTGGAGTTCGCCGGTGATGAAGTGGTCTCCATACGCTCCTTCTCTCCGGAGACGCAGAGGTCGACCGGTGAGGTCGAGGAGGCCGGGATAGGGCCTGCGCGCGAGTGGGTCCTTGGTCCCGGGGAGGCCGACGGACTCGCAAGGCGGCTCCGCTCCGAGCTCGACGGGGCGGTCCGGGCCCTGGAGCGGCAGGGACGCCTGGAGGCGGCCCGCCGCTTGGGCGAGCGCATCGGGACCGACCTCGGTCTCCTGGAGGCCGGGGCCTCGCCCGAGAACGTCGACGCCTACGCCCCGCTCCTCGACTCGGAACAGGCCGTCCTCTTCGACCTCCTGCCGGAGGAGGCGGTCGTCTTCCTGGACGAGCCGCTGAGGCTCGAGCAGGTGTCCGCGAACATCGAGCGCGAGAGGAGCGAGCGGTTCGCCGTCCTCGTCGAGGAGGGAGCCGTCCTGCCGGCCCAGGCCGGGACCGGTGTGGGCTACGCCGAGGCCGTCCGGCGCGCGGCCCGGTCGGCGGTGGTCAATCTCAGCCGCATGCTCCGCAGGGGCTCGACGCCCGAGTTCAGGAACATCGTCACTGTCAGGCACCAGACCATCCCTTCCTTCCAGGGCAGATGGCAGGACTTCGTCGCCGAGCTGGGCCGCTGGCGAAGGGCGGGGGACAGGGTCCTCATCCTCTGCCCCACCTCAGAAAGGGCGGGCGCGCTGGCCCGCTCGCTCCGGGACAGCGATATCGGCGTGTCGCCGGTCTTCGCCGACGAGGCCCCGGCGGGGCAGGTCGTCGTGTCCCAGGGCTCTCTGGAGGAGGCGTTCCACCTTCCGGGGCTCAGGCTCAGGGTGGTCACGGACGCCCACATCCGCGGCCGACCGGCCAGGCGGCGCCGGCGGCAGGCCTTCGCCGGTCTCGGGGAGGGCGCCGTGCGGGCCCTGGCCTCCCACCGGGACCTGGAGGTCGGCGACCACGTCGTCCACGTGCACCACGGCATAGGTGCTTACCTGGGAATCAAGAGCCTGGAAATAGAGGGCGTGACCCGCGACTATATCTTTATAAAGTACGCGGACGACGGCCGCCTCTATGTGCCCACCGACCAGGTGGGGCTCCTGCAGAAGTACGTGGGGGTGGAGGGCCGGGAGCCGAAGGTCCACCGCCTGGGCGGCACGGAGTGGGCGAGGGCCAAGAGGAAGACCAGGGAGTCGGTCCAGAAGCTGGCGGTCGACCTGGTGAGGCTCTACGCCATGCGGCAGGCCCTCCCCGGCCATGCCGCCGGCCCGGACACTCCGTGGCAGGCCGAGTTCGAGGCGGGCTTCCGCTACGAGGAGACCCCCGACCAACTGGCGGCCGCCGAGGAGATCAAGCGCGACATGGAGAGACCGGTGCCCATGGAGCGTCTGCTCTGTGGGGACGTCGGGTACGGGAAGACAGAGGTCGCGATGCGGGCGGCCTTCAAGGCGGTGATGGACGGCAGGCAGGTGGCGGTCCTGGTGCCGACGACGGTCCTGGCTCAACAGCACTACCACACCTTCAGGGACCGGTTCTCCGGCTATCCCGTGAACATAGACCTCCTGAGCCGGTTCAGGTCCCGCGCCAGGCAGGAGAGGACCCTGCGGGAGCTGAGGAAGGGGACGGTCGACATCATCATCGGCACCCACCGGCTCCTGGGCCGCGACGTGGTCTTCAAGGACCTGGGCCTCCTCATCATCGATGAGGAGCACAGGTTCGGGGTCGGGCACAAGGAGCGGTTGAAGGAGCTCAAGACGACGGTCGACGTCCTCATCCTCACGGCGACCCCCATCCCCCGGACTCTGAACATGGCCCTGGTGGGTCTCAGGGACATGAGCGTCATCGACACGCCCCCCGAGGACCGATACCCCGTCGAGACCTACGTGCTCGAGTACGACGAGGTCACCGTCAGGGAGGCCATCCTCCGGGAGCTGGCCCGGGGGGGCCAGGTCTTCTACGTGCACAACCGGGTCCAGACCATCCACCGGGCGGCGGCCCGCGTCCAGCGGATGGTGCCCCGGGCCAGGGTGGCCGTCGCCCACGGGCAGATGAAAGAGGACGAGCTCGAGCGGGTGATGATGGACTTCCTCGAAGGGGAGTACGACATCCTCGTCTCGACGACCATCATCGAGTCGGGGCTCGACATGCCGAACGTCAACACGCTCATCGTCGAGGACGCGGACGCCTTGGGTCTGGCTCAGCTTTACCAACTGAGGGGTCGGGTCGGGCGGTCCAGCCGCGTCGCCTACGCGTACTTCACCTACCGGAGGGGCAGGGTCGTCTCCGAGGCGGCGGAGAAGAGACTAGAGGCCATCCGGGAGTTCACCGAGCTCGGTTCGGGCTACCGGGTCGCCCTCCGCGACCTCGAGATACGCGGGGCCGGGAACCTCCTGGGGCCGGAGCAGCACGGTCACATCGCCTCCGTCGGGTTCGAGCTGTACTGCCAGATGCTCGAGGAGGCGGTGAGGACCATCAAGGGGGAGCCCCCGCCGCGGTCCGCGGAGACCTCGATCGAGGTCAGCGTCGACGCCTTCATCCCGGACGCCTACATCCCGGACTCGCGGCAGAAGATGGAGGTGTACCGGCGGATGGCCGCCGTCGCCGACCTCACCGAGGTCCAGGAGCTGAGGGAGGAGCTCACGGACCGCTACGGACCCCTGCCGGGCCCGGTCGAAAACCTCCTGACCGTGGCCGCCCTGCGGGCCGTGGGCGCGTCGCTGGGGGTCACGTCCGTGGCCGCGGACCGGAGCGGCGGGCTGACGGCCCGCCTGGAGCGCCCGGACCCGGCCGTGCGCGAGGCCCTTCTGGAAAGGGTCGGGAAGGTCCCCGGCCTGTCGGTCCGCTCGTCGTCGACGGCCGTGCTCCTCACCTACAGGCGCGGGCGGCGGCCGCGTCTCGGCGACCGGAGGGAAGAAGGGAGCCGGGAGAACGTGGATGCCCTGCGGGGTCTGTTGGATCTCCTCGCCGACGTGGCCGACCGGAGCGCGGCGAAGGAGCCTCCGGCGACATCCGGGAGGTCCCGGTGAGGGAGGGAGAACACGTCGCGTCGGGCTACGTGCGTCGGGCGATGTCTGGAAGGGGATGACCTTGGAGAATGGCGCGGATGTCGAGGGCCGCCAGGCGGCGGAAACAGAGAGAGGAAGCCAAGACGAGGCGGCACGACCGGAGGGGGTTCCTAAGGGAGCGGGGCACCCGGCTGACGGCTCTGGTCCTGGCCGTGGTGCTCCTGGCGAGTCTGGGGACGTGGGGCGTCGTGAGCCTTCACCCTGATGACGCCGGCCTCGACACCGTCTTGAGGGTCGTAGACGGGCGGGCCATAACAGAGAGGGACCTGGTCCGCCGCGAGAACGTGTTGAGGTATCTCTACGGTCTCGGGCGCGGCGACTTCGACGTGACGTTCAGGCAGGCGCTCCTGGAGCAACTGGTGGACGAGTACCTGGTCGAGGCCGAGGCCGAGCGGAGAGGCCTCACCGTCACGGCCGAAGACCTCGCCGAGACCAGGGAGGGCTTCGAACAGAGCCTCAAGATGGTCTACAAGACCCGGCTGGCGAGGAGCCTGGCCAGGATGAGGCTGGGGGTCACCGACGAGGACCTCGACCGCTTCGCCAGGGGGCAGGTCTACGCTCAGAAGCTCTACCAGGAGGTCACGGCCGAGGTGTCCGTGACCGAAGAAGACGTGCTGGCCCTTTACGAAGAGTATAAGGAAAGCCTGGACGAGGCGGGGTTATCTTTGGAGGACGTGAGGGACACACTAACCCAGGACGCATTGAGGAAGAAGAGGGAGGAAGCCTACAGCCGGCTCCTCATGGACCTGCGGGCCAAGGCTGAGATCTCCGGTCCCAGCTAGCACGTGACCGTGTGCTGGTCCCACTGGTATAAATGAATATCCGTGTCAACCGAGTTATACCCTATCGGTGCGAGCGGTCAGTCGCAGTCCGTTGTCGAGGAGGGAACCCGCATGAAGGCCACGGGCATTGTCCGAAGGATAGACGACCTTGGCCGAGTTGTCATACCCAAAGAGATTCGACGCACGATGAGAATTCGCGAGGGAGACCCTCTTGAGATCTTCGTCGACCGTGAGGGAGAGGTGATCCTCAAGAAGTACTCCCCGATCGGCGAGCTCGGCGACTTCGCCAAGGAGTACGCCGATTCGCTCTACGAAGCCGTCGGGCACATAGCCATCATCACGGACCGCGACGAGGTCGTAGCCGTCTCCGGGGCCCCCAAGAAAGAGTTCCTCGAGCGTCGCATCGGTTCCTTGACCGAACACGTCATGGAGGAGCGGAGGAGTCTTCTTCTGAACCGCGGTGCCGACGAGGATTTCATCCCCGAGGCGGCCATCACCGAGGATGAGGAGAGGTGCAAGTTCACGGCCCTGGTGGTGGCCCCCATCGTCGCCGCGGGGGACCCCATCGGCGCGGTGATCATGGCCTCTCGCGACCCCGACGTCGAGATGGGTCCGACAGAACTCAAGCTGGTCGAGACCGCGGCCGGGTTCCTGGCCAAGCAGATGGAGCAGTGAAGGGGGCCTGTCCCCGGCCCCTCACCGGCGGGGCGGTCCGCTCCGCGGCGGGGCGGTCCGCCGGGAAGAGGCCCGGGGGCCGGAGGTCTTCGGCGGGGAGCGGGCCGTACGGTCCGCTCCCTGTAGACTTTCCGGCCTTCCCGGACCGCGCGCCGCGTGGAAGGACCTGCCTCGGGCGGCGCCAAAACCCTCTCGCGCCCCGCCTGTGGCCCGCAAGTGGTGGTATAATGGCCTAGTGCGCCCGTGAGCCCTGCGAGCGGGCCGCCCATGTCGGCTTGGTGATGCCGCCGGAGCGACAGGCAGGTGACAGGAACCCTTGACCGTTCGGGATGGGACGCGTTCGGCCTACCTGCAGGGGGCCATGCTCCTGGCCGGGGGGGCGATGCTGAGCCGCGTCCTCGGGGCCGTCTACCGCATCCCGCTCACCCGCCTCCTGGGCAGCTACGGGATGGGGCTCTACGGGGCCGGCTACACCATCTACGTCACGCTTCTGTCGGTCGCCACGGTGGGCATCAACGTGGCCATCTCGAAGCTCATGGCCGAGAAGCTCGCCCTCGGCGATGAACAGGGGGCGCGCCGTGTCTTCGTCGTCTCCGCGGTCCTCCTCGCCGCCGTCGGCTTCATCGCCGCGGCGGCCCTGGCCCTGGCGGCCATGCCTCTTGC
>DPMO01000181.1 GCA_003541445.1 Clostridiales bacterium
GTCCCGGGTTCGACCTACTGGAACGTGGCCACGGCCGGCGCCGGCGGGGAGCGGGACGCCGAGAAGGACGAGGAGGGCATCCGGACCATCGAGAACTTCGCCGCCAACATGGCCGAGGTGCTCCGGCGGGTCGGGGGCGGGGGCGGGTCCGGCTAGCGGGGGTCTTTGAAGGTGCCGGGCCTGCCTGACCCTGAAGGAGGGAACGGTTCTGGACCTCTCGACTCCTTCTTCCCCGGAGGCCGGCGTTCTCAGGGCCCTCCACGCTCTGTTCGCGGAACGGGCCGAGGCCGTCGCCGCCGAGGTTCATTTCTTCGACCGACCGAGCCAGGTGGGTCCTTTCCTGGTTGAGGTCTTGAGAAGGAGGAACATCACGAGGGTGGCGGCCGTCGCCTCTTCCCTCGTGCGGGAGGTCGGCCTGGAGAGTGTCCTGAAGGAGGCGGGTATCGAAATCTCCTTCGAAGGTTCTCCGTCCGAGGTGGCTCAGGCCGGGGCCGGCATCTCCGAGGTGGACCTGGCGATCGCCGAGAGCGGCACTCTGGCCCAGGACGTCACCGAGCTCCGCCGGCGGCTGGTCTCCACCCTGCCGCCCGTCCACATCGCTCTGGTCCGTGCTGCGAACATCGTCGAGACCCTTTCGGAGGCTCTCGAGCGCGCCGGGCGGGTGGAAGGCGGTATCCCCGGCTACCTGGCCTTCATCACCGGCCCGAGCCGGACCGGCGACATCGAGGGCGTTCTGACCATCGGGGTGCACGGGCCGGGCGAACTCCTCATCGTGTTCGTCGGGGACAGCGGGCCTGACGGGGGGCGACCCGGATGAGTGGCCCGGCTCGCCTCAGGAAAGAGATCGACAAGGCCCTTTCCAACCCGAACCTTGCGGGGGCGCTCGAGCGGTTCGCCGACGCATACCTGGTGTCCCGGAGAAAGACATACGAAGGCGTCGACTTTGAGAAGCTGAGGGGCGAGATCGCCCGGCTCAAGGCCCGGGCGGCCCAGGATATCGGGGCTCTGGCCGACCGCTTCGAGAGAGAGGTCCGCCGGCGCGGTGCCGTCGTCTACAGGGCCGCCACGGCGGACGACGCCTGCCGCTACATAGCCGGCCTGGCCGGAGAGCGGCGCGTCGGGACCATAGTGAAGTCGAAGTCGATGGCCTCGGAGGAGATAGGCCTCAACACCCACCTGGAGGGCGCTGGGGTCCGGGTCGTGGAGACCGACCTGGGGGAGTGGATCATCCAGCAGGCGGGACAGCGTCCGTCCCACATGGTGATGCCCGCCATCCACCTCACCAGGGAAGAAGTGAGCCGGACCTTCTCCGAGAACCTCGGCGAGGAGATTCCTCCGGACATCGAGCGTCTGGTCAAGGTGGCCCGGCGCGAACTCCGAAAAGCCTTCTTCGAAGCCGGTATGGGCCTCTCCGGGGCCAACATCGCCGTGGCCGAGACCGGGTCCATCTTCATCGTCACCAACGAGGGCAACGCCCGCCTTGCGACCACTCTCCCGCCCGTCCACGTCGCGCTGGTCGGGTACGAGAAGCTCGTGTCCTCGCTCGCGGATGCGGCCACCATCCTCAAAGCCCTTCCCCGGAGCGCCACCGGACAGCTGGCGGCCACTTACGTATCGGTCATAACGGGCTCCACCCCCACCTACCGCGAGGGTGGAACCGGCCCCAAAGAACTCCACATCGTGCTCCTTGACAACGGACGTCTCGAGATGGCACGTGACCCCGTCTTCAAGGAGGCCCTCCAGTGCATACGCTGCGCCTCCTGCCTGAACGTCTGCCCGGTCTACCAACTCGTGGGAGGCCATGTTTACGGCCACGTCTACACCGGCGGGATAGGCGCCATTCTGACCGCCTTCCTTGACGGCATGAAGCACGGCTACGGTCCCCAGAGCCTCTGCATCGGCTGCCGCCGCTGCGTCGAGTTCTGCCCGGCGGAGATCGACATACCCGGGCTCATCCTCGAGCTGAGGAAAAGGTTGGTCGAGGGGAGAGGGCTGCCTCTTCCCGAGCGGGCCGTCCTGAGAGGAGTCCTGAGGAAGCGGCCTCTCTTTCACGCCCTGCTGCGGTTGGCATCAAAGGCGCAGAAGCCGCTATCGAAGGGCGGCCCCTTCATCACGCGTCTCCCCCTGTCCTTCAGCCCGCTGTCGCAGGCTCGGAGCCTCCCGTCCGTTGCCGATGTGCCCCTGAGGGACCGTGTCCGCCGGAGGCCCGCGGCCGGAGCGGCAAGCCGCGGACCCCTCGCGCTTTACGCCGGCTGTCTTATCGACTTCGTCTACCCGTCGGTCGGAGAGGCGGTCTTGAGTGTGCTTGAAGCCTACGGTTACCGGGGGCTGTTCCCCGATGAACAGACCTGCTGCGGGGCCCCGGCCATCTACCTGGGTGACGTTGAGACCGCACGGGAGCTGGCGATGCAGAACATCGAGGCCCTCGAGGCCTCTGAAGCCCGGTACGTCATCACCGCGTGTCCGACCTGTGCCGTGGCTCTCATCGAGGATTTCCCTCGGCTGTTCGCAGATGACCCCCACTGGTCCGCACGGGCCCGGCGCCTGGCGGAAAAGGTCAGGGATTTCTCCGCCTTCGTCCACGGTCTGCGGACGGCGGCGGCCCCAGG
>DPMO01000261.1 GCA_003541445.1 Clostridiales bacterium
TGGCCCTGGACAGCCCGCGGAATCTCAAGGCCTCTGTCGGCGACCCCGACGAGGTGACCCTGGAGGACGTCTTCCTCAACCTGACCGGGCGCCGGCTGAGGGACCGGGGGTGAGGGGGATGGCGTTCTTCGGAAGCAGGCCGCTGGCCTTGGCGGGCAAGGAGCTCAAGGTGTTCTTCCGGGACCCGCAGATGCTGTTCTTCAGCCTGGCCCTGCCCCTGGTCCTGGTCCTGCTCATGACGGCCGCCTTCGGGGGCCAGAGCCGGTTCGATATCACCGCCCGTGTCGTGGACCTCGACGGGGGGCCGCTGGCGGCAGAGCTCGTCGGGCGCCTCGAGGCCGTGCCGGGGGTGACGGTCGACCTCCTCGACCCCGAGAGGGCCGAGCGACTGCTCGAGGAATCGGACATCGTCAACCTCGTGGTCATCGGGAAGGAGTTCTCCGAGCGGCTGGCCGCCGGTCGGGCTCCCGACATCCGGGTGCGGCTCCGCGGGAACGGGGACACCGAGGGGCAGATAGTCAACTCCTACGTGGAGAGCATCGTCCGAGAGATGCTCGGCGAGAGTCTCGTGGTCCGGCAGGTCGAGGCCATGCTGGCCGAGGCGGGTCTGGACGTCCCCGCGGAGGAGGTGGAGGCCAGGGTCGGCGAGCTCTTCGCCGAGGCCCGGGAAAGCCCCCTGGTGACCGTGGGCGAGGAGACCGTGGGCGCCCGCCCTGAACCGATAGCCCAGTTCCTGCCGGGCATGGTGACCATGTTCACCCTGTTCGCCATCAGCCTGACCGCGGTCAGCCTGGTTGAGGAGAGGCGCAAGGGGACCCTGGAGCGCCTGATGACCACCACCCTGACCCGGGCCGAACTGCTCTGGGGGACCTGGCTCGGCAACTTCGGGCGGGGCCTCGTCCAGGTGGTCTTCCTCTTCGGCCTAGCCTGGCTGTTCTTCAATGTGCTCACCCCGTCCTCGTTCGCCTCAATCCTCCTCTTCGGCGTGGTGGCCGTGGCCTCGGTGGCCGGTATCGGGCTGGTCATCGCGGCCGTCTCCAGGACCCCGGAGCAGGCCAACTGGATAGCCGTGTTCTTCACCATGATCATGACCAGCCTGGGCGGGAGCTTCTTCGACACCTCCGGCTTCACCGGGGTGATGGGGGTCCTGACCAGGATGACCTACAACTTCTGGGCCAACGACGGTTTCCGGCGCATCATCCTCAAGGGCGAGGCATTGACCAGCCCGCCCATCGTCAAGGACATGGTGGTCCTGGCCGGTATCGGCCTGGCCGCCTGGGCCCTCGCCCTGGCTCTGTTCCGCCTGAGGGGGGACGACAAGTGAGAGAAGCGGTGCGGCAGGCTCTGCTGATAGCCCAGAAAGACCTCAGGATATTCTTCGCCGACCGGGGGGCCTTGCTCTTCGCCCTCGTCTTCCCCTTCGCCTTCGTGGCCATCTTCTCGGCGGTCATGGGCAACCCCACAGGAGCCTCGGACCAGCCCTTCACCGTCTACGTGGCCACGGCCGAGCCGGAGGGGGCCGGCGGAGCCGGACCGGCGGCGCCCGGCAGCCTCAGCCGGCTCATCATCGACGACCTGACTTCTAACGACGTAGGGCTCGACGTGCGGGAGGCCGACCCGGACAAGGCGCGGGCGGCGTTGGAGGAGGAGAAGATAGGCGGATACCTCTTCCTCCCGGAGGATTTCACCGAGAAGGTCATGGCCGGTGAGCCCGCCGGCCTCACGGTCTACTACCATCCGGACGCCGGCCGCACCCGGGCCGCCCTCAACTCGATCGCCCGGGCCATTGCCGCCGACGTCACCGCCTACCAGGTCACCTACCGGGCCTTCTACGAGCTGGCCGCCGGGAGGGTGCCGCCCGGGGTCCTGGAGCCCCTCGGTGGCGGCGGCGCGGGCCACGGCCAGGCGGCGGGCGGCCTGCCGCTCCTGGCCGAGCGGCCCGAGGTGCGTCTGGTCTACGAGAAGGTCGGGGAGGTCGAGCCGGTCAGCACGGCCGACATCCTCATCCCCGGCTACCTGACCATGTTCGTGTTCTTCGCCATGGCCCTCACGGCCGAGACCATCGTCCGAGAGAAGGAGAACTGCACCCTCGAGCGCTTGACGGCGGCCGGAGCCTCACGGCTGGCCATCGTGGGCGGCAAGTATCTGGGCTCCTTCGGCCGCGCGCTCATCCAGGTGGCCGGCTTCTGGACGGCCGGCGTGCTCATCTTCCACGTGGACATGGGCCGCTATCCGGCCACGGTGGTCTTGGTCTCCGTGCTGATGGCCCTGGCCTCTTCCGGGGTGGGGGTCTTCCTGGCCACCCTGGCCAGGAGCCGGAAGAGCGCGGCGGCCATGGGCGTCTTCGTCTCCATCTCCGCGGCCGCCTTCGGCGGCTCCATGTGGCCCCTTTTCGTCATGCCGCAGTGGCTTCAGACCGCGGCCAGGATAACGCCGCACGCCTGGGCCAACACGGCCTTCAACAAGCTCATGCTCTTCGGGGCCACCCCGGCCGATGTCGCGGCCGAGATGGTCGCCCTGGCCGCCTTCGGCCTCCTCTTCATGGTCCTGGGGGTGTGGAGGTTCAGGGTGGAGTAGGAGGGGAGAACAGGGCCGGGGCCCGCCTCTCGGCGTCAGGCCCCGGCCTCGGCCTCGTCCTTCTCCTCCTGGTCCTGCGCCTTCTGCATCCGCTCTATCTCCCACCTCCGCAGCTCGCGCTTGAGCGGCTTGCCGGCGTAGCTGACCGGGATGGTGTTGATGAACTCTACCTCCCGGACCTTCTTGTAGGGGGCGACCTTCTTGGCTACGAAGTCCATGAGGTCCTTGGGCTCGATGGTCTTGCCCGGCTTGAGCACCACGAAGGCCTTGGGGAACTCCCCGACCTCCGGGTCCGGTTTGCCGATGACGGCGCAGTCGGCCACGGCCCAGTGGCCGCGGAGGATCTCCTCGAGCTCCCTCGGGTAGACGTTGAACCCGTTGTAGATGAGCATGTCCTTCTTGCGGT